>JAHEEJ010000181.1 GCA_024640705.1 Deltaproteobacteria bacterium | reverse complement strand
ATCGTGGGAATCAGTGACATCGGGTGCTCGGGCCGCTCGATGCTCGCCTTGTAGGCGATGTCATCGGGCATCGGATCCTCGACACCGAGCACGCCCTCGATCACCGCGTAGAGGCAGAACGCGCTGTAGGTCACCGCGTAGCCTCCCTCTTGCATCAACAGCAGCTTCCCGTCGGCGTGCTGATCCGCCAATTCGCGCGCGATCCGACCAAGGTCGTAGAAGCCGCGCATGCTCAACAGGTTTCGCCCATTGCCGTCGTATTGATTGGCGTCCTCTCCGCAAGCGACCACGATCAACTGCGGAGCGAACGCATCGACGGCCGGGCGAACCAACTGTTCCATCACGGCGCGATACGCGACGTCTCCGGTTCCATACGCCAGGGGAATATTCAAGTTGTAGCCGATTCCGGCGCCCTCCCCGATTTCGTCGACCTCGCCCGATTCAGGATGGTTGGCATTCCACGAACCCAACGGCATATGCATCGAGATCGTCAGCACGTCGGATCGATCATAAAAACCACTCTGCGTGCCGTTACCGTGATGCACATCCCAGTCGATGACCGCGATGCGCTCGACGCCCCGTGCAGCGGCGGCCTCGACGGCGATCGAAAGATTGTTGAAGATGCAATTTCCGTCGCCCATCGTGCGCGCCGCGTGATGGCCAGGCGGACGAACCATCGCGTAGGCGCGCGGGTGGTGTCCGCTCAGAACGCCATCGAGCGCGGCGAGTCCCGATCCGGCTGCGGCAAACGCCGCGTCGACCGAACCGGTGTCGACAACCGTGCCACCTCCATCAATTCGCGTCGGCCCGTGCTTTTCGGCCTCGATGATCGAATCCACATAGGCGGCCGTGTGAAAGCGCTCGATCTCCTCACGGCTGGCGTGTCTGCCCTCGCACCAGGCCAGGCGATCTGCGATCGGCCCTTTCTCGAGGATCGACTTCATGTTGATCAGTCGTTCGGGAGTTTCGGGATGCGGCTCATCGACGGACATGAGAGGCGATGGGCCGTATTCATAACAGCCCTTGCCGGGATTGTGCTTGAGCACATCGGGGTGCCAGTAGATCGCTACGGATTCGACGCCCATGGATCCTCCTCAGACACTCCAATAGCGGAGTTTCGGGGCGAACGCAGGATCTGGGCTTAGAGAGTGATTCGGCGGACTACCGCTCGTCGATCCCCCACGGCGATTCGTAATCACCCTTGAGCAGATCGAGGAACGGGACCGGGTCGAACGCTTCGGGTTCCATGATGCCGGTGCCCGACCACACGCCATTTGCCACCAGCTCCAGTGCAACGACGGGATTGATTGCCGTCTGCCAGACCACGGCCTGAGCACCGTCGCGAGCCATGCACTCCTCGTTGTCGACCACGTGATACAGATAGACCTCGCGCGGCTTACCGTCCTTGCCCTTCCCCGTGACCCAGAGGCCAGCACTGGTCTTGCCCTTCATGATGTCGCCGAGACTCGCCGGATCCGGCAGACACGCGGCGACCACATCTCGCGGCGAAACCTCACCGCCGGGCACCTTCACCGGAGTGATCGAGTCGAGCCCGATCCCGTGCAGCACCTCGAGCATGTTGATGAAGTCGGAACCGAGGCCGAACTTGAACGTCACGCGCTTGCAGTCGACCACACGCGGGATCAACAACACTTCCTCGTGCTCGACATTCACGCACTCCACCGGACCGATGCCTTCAGGGAAATTGAACACCTCCGGCTCCGAGAACGGGGGCGTCGTGAACCAGCCCTTGCCCTTCTCCCAGATGACCGGGGGATTCAAACACTCCTCGATCGTCGTCCAGATCGAAAAGCCCGGCGCGTAGCGGTAACCCTCGACGGCGAGATTTGCGCCGTCGCGCACGCCGATCTCGTCGATTTCGGAAAACAGGTGGTCCTGGGCATAACGCGCAAAAATATCGGAGAGCCCCGGCTCCACGCCGAGCCCGACCATCGCGAGCAGGCCCTTCTTCTTCCACGCATCGGCCTTGGCAAATTGTTCGTCGCCGAGCTTCAGCCCAACCAACTCGTGCGGCTTCTCGGGATGCGCTTTCGAGAGCGACATCGCCATGTCGAGATAGGTGCAGCCCGCGTCGAATGCGGCATCGAAGATGGGCATCACGAAACGCGGATCCGCGCTGTTGAGGATCACCGTGATTCCGTTGTCGCGGGCAAACTTCGCCATCGACTTGGAGTCCGACGCGTCGATCTTCACTGCGCTGAATCGAGAATCGCCGGTTCGCTCGGCGACCTCCTTCGCGCGGCCTTCGTCGATGTCGGCCATGATCATGCTGCTGAAGAAGTCACGGCGTTTGGCGATGGCCGCAATGGCCGCCCCCACGCCACCAGATCCGATAACTAGAATTTTCATGGCGGGGATTCTAGCTGGACTCGCCACCACTCGCGACGCCGATTTTATCCAGCTTGAATTAAATTTTTATCACTGGGGAACTCCGCCCCAGTACACTGCGACTGGCAAATCCAGCTGGGTCGGTTTGGGGCGCGGTCGATTCGTCCTGCGGCCTAGATAGGCCTGAGAAAGAGTGCCGCTTTCCCGACACTGACTGCGAGATCGAAGTGATAGCCCGAATCGAGTTCGGGATTGCAGAGCGGCGGCTCGAGTTCTGTCGTGATTCTCTTGCGCTCCAATATCCCCATCGCATTTCCCGCGAGAACATTGAGGAACTCTCCAACGCCATCTGCGAGAAGAACGGGATTCTGGCGCGCGGCTTCGAGGCGTGATGCGTCGAAGCCCGCAGTGGCTCTGGCGAGCTCCAGCGAAAACTCTTCGTCGCCCAACAGGCAGATCATCAGTCCCACGTCGCCTGTTACTCTGACTGCAATGCGAACCGGATAGTCGGGAACATTGGCGACCCCTTGCTCGTTTCCGATTCGAACGCCGATGCGCGCAATCCGAACCAACATCTTCGGAAGCAAGTCCAGCACGGTGGCGGCCAGCACGTTCGACTCGAGCCCGCCCGGGAGCGTGACATTTCCGATCCTGAAGACGGTTTGTTCGTTTTCATATTGGACGAGTAGCCGGAGCAGGAGCTCATTGGGCAGATAACCCAGCCGCACCAGGGCCTGGCCAATCCGCAACCGGGTCTGGTCTTGAAAGCCGATCAGGTATTCGACCTGCTCCTCGCTCAGCAAGCCCATTTCGACCGCCAGTTCGCCGAATGGGATATCGCAGTATCGCTGCTGGGCGTTCACCTTCGCGGCTTCCTCCGCCGTGAGGATCCCACCGGCCTCGGCCAGCTCGCCAAGGCTCCGGTTCTCTTCGTCCATCAGCTTCAGCGCCGCTCGAATGTTGTCCGAGTCGACCACACCCTGTTCGATCAGATACTGGCCGAAGAATTTTACGCCCATTCAGCTTCCCGACCCCGATCCCAACCGCGCGCATTCCTGGGAGAGAAGTGCCCCCAGGGTCGCTTCATCAACTGGCTTGCCGAGCACCTGCACCGCGCCCAGCCGAAATGCTTCTTCCGCCTTGGACGCCATGCCGCCCACCGAAGAAAGCATCGCGACCCGTATCTCGGGTTGTTTCGCCTGAAGCATTCGCAACGCCGCCAGCCCATCGATATCGGGCATGACGATGTCCATGATGACGAGATCCGGCTTCAACTCACTCGCCTTCTGAATCGCTTCCGCGCCATTGCTCGCGGTGCCAACGATCTCCGCTTCTTCGCTGTCTATTACGACTTTTTCGATCTGTGCGAGAACGGTGCGACTATCGTCAACAAGCAGCACCGCCAACTTTTTCCCAGCCATCGAATCTCCCGAACAGCCTGTACCAGTGAGCCCTACGCGCGTTCATCGGCAACGCCTTTGTCTCAGGCTGCATCGACCAGACAGGCGCAGCGATTGAGATCCCGCAGAAAGCGATTCTCCACCGAAGCCGGAAGCCTATCCTGGTTGCGCATTGGTGAAGCGTTTCTGCACGACAGCGAGCTGCGCGAAGGCGCGGAAGATGGGCATGCGCCCGCAACGGACCCGTCAAAAACCTTTCAGGCGGGGGCGAGCTGTGGCGCGCTGGTGCACTCGGCGATGACGGTGGCCGCAATCAGACCGTCATCGTCATCGCGACCGGGCAGGAGGATACGGTGGATCCGCAGGTCCACCCGGATATCGCGGCCACCCATCGCGACCGAATGTTGATGAGCTTCCGCTTCGGCGATTGCCTTGGCTTCGGCCACGGCTTCACGCCCCGTGTTGATCACCACGGGCTCGCCCTCGTGGTGGACGTTGAACGCGCCATCTTCCCGCTTGGTGATCTCGACAACGGCGTGAGCCTTCACCATACCGATCGCAGCCCCGATGGCGTTGGCCACTGCACTGTGCTCGGGGATGATCGCCTCGACGCCGAGGCGCCTTCCCACGTCGTTGTAGAACACCGCAGCGGGGCCACCAACAGCGACCACAGGAATTTCCGACTTCAGTGTAATGCCGAGATCGCCCACGCGGTGATCACCTGCCGTCACCGCGGAAATCAGCGGCAACGTCGCGTCGAGGCGCTGACCGCAAAGACACTCGAGCATCAGGTGTGCACTCTTCGCGATGACCGCATCGAAAACCAGTTGCGCGAAACGGCGACACTCTTCATCAGCCTTCTGGTCGTTGTCGGATATCAACCCACTCGACCGGCCGAGGAGCATGCACGCAGCCACCGCGGCATCCCGCGACCATTGCGATTGAAGCCCGAGCGCGTGGGCAGCATCACTGGGCGTGAAACCCACGATCTGGACCAGGCCGCGATCGACGAGCCGCGCGATGGACGCCTTGTCCGACACGCGAAATACCAGATCGGAATACGGTTTCGGCTCCTTCTCGACGCTCTGCAATAGCGCGAGGTCCGCCTTCGACAAGTCGCTGAGGACCGCGTCTCGATTCGATCCTTCGGGACGAACCAGATACCGGCTCGCCCTGCGCATTCCCACGCCGGCGTTCAAACTGGCCTGCAACGACTCGAGCATCGACGGCCAGCGAGCGCCCATCAAAGAGATGGGCACGACCCGATTGGGTTTGAGGATGATCTGCCCTTCGAAATCGACCTCGACCTCACTATCCCCACCGAGACCCACCGTCTGCATATCGATGGCGTGCACGAGCGTCCGGTAGCCCCCAACCACCGAACCCTTTGCACAGAGACTGGGCCACCCGCCCTTTACGATCGCAACATCCGTCGTGGTGCCACCGATGTCCGAGATGATGAAATCCGAAAATCCCGAGAGGAATCTCGCCCCGATTACGCTCGCAGCGGGACCGGAGAGAATCGTTTCGATCGGCCGCTCGGTGACCGACTCTGCAGTCGCAATCGAACCATCGCCCTTGACGATCATCAGCGCTGCAGAAATGCCGTGCTGCTCCAGGGACGACCGCACCGCTGAAACCAGAGCGACGATCAGCGAAACGATTCGCGCGTTCAACGCTGCCGTCAGGCCGCGGCGCGGGCCATCGAGGTCGTCGGATAGATCACAAGACGCGGTCACCGGGCACCCCGTGATCTCGCGAATCAGCTGCCGGGCGCGATTTTCATGCCCCGGATTGCGCACCGCGAAATGACCTGCAACCGCGTAGGCATCAACCGACCCGCGGGTCTCTTCCAGGGCAGACAGGATGGCCGCTTCACCGAGCGGTTCGCGCTCTTCACCGTCGTGCGTGTGGCCGCCTGGAACGCGTATGATCCGGGCGCTCGGGATCGCGCGCGCAATCTGCGTACGCTCCACCATCGCGTCCTTGAAGCCGATCAGAAACGTCGCAATCGACGACCCGCGCCCCTCGACCAGGGCGTTGGTGGCCAAGGTCGTAGAAAGCGAAACCAGCGAGACTTCGTCCCGATTGAAACCGTCCCCTGCCTGGCTGAGGGTCTTGCTCAACGCCTCGGTGACGCCAATCGAGAGATCGCCCCGCGTCGTGAGCGCCTTGGCATAAGCGACGACCTTGCGGTCGCGCATGTCGACGATAACCGCATCGGTGTAGGTGCCACCCGTATCGATGCCGATGTTGTACTTCGCCATGTCGTACCGTGCGTTCAGGCTCGTGGCCAACAGGCGAAATCGCTGCCTGGATCTCGATCGAGCGTTACGTGGGAGACTGCATTACCTACAGCCAGTGAGCGGCGGA
This sequence comes from Deltaproteobacteria bacterium, assembly GCA_024640705.1. Lineage (GTDB taxonomy): Bacteria > Myxococcota_A > UBA9160 > UBA9160 > SMWR01 > JACZVU01. The sequence goes on along the minus strand of JAHEEJ010000181.1, from coordinate 1,057 downwards.
CGCGCTGAATATAACCGCAATTCCACGGGACTTCCTGAAGGGGATCCCGAACCACCAACCACGAGTTCCTTCGAACGTCAAACACCCAGACCCGCGCCGGGCCGCTGCCGTCAGAGGCGCCGAACAACCCCTGGCGGGCGGCAGCCCTTCCGGCATAAAATAAAATCGCCTTTAGAAACAAGTGATAACAGACCCTTTTGCACATTTCCAATATCGACCCGATCCGCTGCAGGATGTTCCGCCCGAGTGCCTCGACAGCGCGGATGTCCGCCGAGCAATCCCGGGCCCCGCAGAATCATCCCCACAGTCACGCCGATCGGATCTCGAGTCGAACCCTCGAAGGCAACCAGTGAGCCGAATCGGCCGCGCGCTACGCGCTGCTCGCGAGGGATCCGGCATTGCGTATCGAATGCGGCAGGCGACAACCGCGCTCGCTCGCTGAAGTCCGATCTGGTGAGGCCTCGCTCTCCGTCGGAAGCGAACCGGAATTTCCGATTTCAAAACAAGTAATGGCAGCGTGTTTTGCACATTTCGAGAGCCTCGGATCTCGAACGGAAAAGCTGCGGGAAGATCTCCACGGTCTCGGATTCGGCGTAATAATCGAAAAAACACCATCTAGGGGTTCACGTTTCGCCAGCCTCGACGGTATGATGGCTGTCCGAACCATTCGAGTTCGAATCATGAATCCACCAACGGCCCACAGACCCGGGCGAACTGGAGAGAGAATGCAGCGCTCAACAATTTTGAACACAATTTTCCTGGCCCTATGTCTCACATTGATTGCGGTGGCACCAGCACTGGCTGGAGTCGGCCCCACGCCGACCGCGGAGGCGACGCCGACCGCAACGCCGACCGCGGAGCCGACGCCGACCGCAACGCCGACCGCGGAGGCGACGCCGACCGCAACGCCGACCACGGAGCCGACGCCGACTGCGACGCCGACCGCCGAGGCGACGCCTACGGCCACGCCGACCACGGAGCCGACGCCGACTGCGACGCCGACCGCCGAGGCGACGCCTACGGCCACGCCGACGACAGAGCCGACGCCGACTGCGAC
>JAHEEJ010000180.1 GCA_024640705.1 Deltaproteobacteria bacterium | reverse complement strand
GACCTAACACAAGACTTCAAGGACTACATCGATCCGTTGACGCCGAGACAGATGGAAGAGCTGATGACGGATTACTCGGAATACGGCTCGGACGTGAACCATTAGCCGAGTTTGGGCCATCGAGTGGATGGCCTCAGAGGGAACTCCAGATTGCGGCGAGACTCCGCCTGCCCTCGGCCAACCGGCGCTTCGTCACGCACCGTTTGCGCAGACGGGCCGGCGCTCGAAGAAACTTCGCGAATCGGGCCGTAGGAAAATCCCGGGTCCCGTTCAACGGGCGGGCTTATTGGATTCCATCAGCAGCAGCACGGCGTCGGCGTCGGTGTGGCGACTCGTGCACACCGATTCGAAGCCGTGGCTCTCGACGAGGTGCCGGATCTTGACCGGGTCCGACAGATCCCCTTCCGCGTGACTCCATCCGCCGTTCTCCGTCTCCTCGTCGCCGATCAAGAAGCGCCCGCCAGGCACTAGAACGCGCCAGACTTCTGCGAGTCCCGCGTCCGGCTGTGCCCAGTGGTGGAGCGAGTTGATCGCGAGCACCACGTTGGCGCTGCCCGACTCGAGCGGCAGCTTCTCGGCGGGTCCCTCGATGAACTGGATACGCTCGGCGCACGCGTGTTCGCGGGTCTGCTCCGTCGCGATGCGAATCATGGCGGGGGTGGGATCGACTCCGATCGCGCGGCCGTGTACGACGCGTTCCGCCGCCACGCGCACCGCCTCCCCACTGCCGCAGCCGACGTCGACGACCACGTCTTTCGGCCCCAGGCCGGCCGCCTCGACGGTCATGCGGTTGGTCGGGTCCTTCCCCCACTTCGCGACGTACTGTTCAACCGTTTCGTCGTTCCAGACTTCGGTTTCTTCGGCGTTCCCGGCGGTGTGCTTTGCGTCGTGCGTCATGGCGTGCCTCGCAATTGGGAGACGGTGTAAACGCATGGTATCAGCCGTGTAGGGGCCTCGCTTCAAGTCACCGATGGGTCCTGATGGCTCCTGACTCGGCAATGAAGAACACGAAATGGTGTTTATTGGAGAAACATTCACCCGTAAATCGGCATTTGTGGGACGGGTGAGCGATTGCGAAGAGGAGTTGCCGTCGATTTTGAGTGCTGCGAACAGATGGATTCGAGTGTTCCTTTACGCCACGGGGTCGACTTTTTAGCATCGAATACGCGGCATTGTGCTACGCGGTGTCGCGAATTGCCCCTCTGATTGCGGTTCGGCGGATTGTTCGATCGGTCTGTTATTCGAGTGAGCGAAGTGTCGGGTGCAAGAGGTTGAACTGCAACGCGATCATGCGAGATGAATTCGTCTCACTGAGGTTGATTTTGATTGATTCAGAAGTGTCAGTGTAGTAGGAGTTGAGTCATCAGACGGCGGGCCGCGAATCGCTCGCTTCGATTTTTTCGGAAGCTGCGGAGTGCGACGGGAGACGCCACGCCGCAATCCCTGCCTGCCTTCGGATGTGCCGCGTCCTCACCCGCGAAATCGCGAGGGGTGACTTGAATCCGAGATTGGAGGAAGGCGATGAGACGATTGAACCGATCGGCCCTCTGGGCCGTACCGCTGGCCGCCCTGTGGATCGCGGGAGGAGCGATCGCGCAGAACACCGCAACGCCTCTCGAAGAGCTGGGAGGATTGCTGTATTTCGATGAGAACCTGTCCGAACCTTCGGGCCAGGCTTGCGCGAGCTGCCACGATCCGAAGACCGGGTTCGACGATCCGGATTCCAACCTGCCCGTTTCCGAGGGCGTGATTCCGGGTCGTTTCGGCGGACGAAATTCCCCAATTTCGGCGTACGCGATGTACGCCCCGATCCTTCACTTCGATGCAGAGGAAGGCCTGTGGGTCGGCGGTCAGTTCTGGGATGGCCGGGCGACGGGCGAGGTGCTGGGAGATCCCCTGGCCGACCAGGCGCTGGGGCCCTTCTTGAACCCGGTGGAGATGAACAACCCCGACAAAGACCACGTCATCGTGGACGTCGCGATTTCGGCGTACGCGGGCTTGTTCGAGCAGGTGTGGGGCGCGAACGCCCTCAACAACGTCAAGAAGGCCTACGATCAGGTCGCCCTCTCGATTGCGGCTTTCGAGCGAACCCAGCTGTTTGGTCAGTTCAGCTCGAAGTACGACGCCTACCTCGCTTACTGCCTCGCTAACGGTGGTGGCATGGATGACTGTGCGAAGGGTAACGGCAAGGCAGCGAACAAGGCCATGAAGAGGTACTTCAATCAAAAAGAGCGGCGCGGGATGGCGCTCTTCATGGGCGAGAACGACAACGATGGCAAACTGACTGCGGGGGAGGGCGCCATGTGTTCGGCCTGCCACGTGGCCGACTGGACGGCCGCCGCCGACTACACGCTGCCCGTCCAGGTGCCCGATTGGGCGCCTGCAGGCATGGTCCCGCCGGTCTTCACGGACTTCACGTTCGACAACCTGGGTGTGCCCCAGAACACCGAGTACCCGTTCCCCGCGGTCGCGCCGCCGGACCTCGGACTCGGCCCCATCGTCGGGGATCCGGACGAGAACGGGAAGTTCAAGGTGATGCCGGTGCGCAACAGCGGGCTCTCTGCGCCTTACGCGCACAATGGCCTGTTCAAGAGCCTCAAGGACATCGTGCACTTCTACAACACCCGGGACGTTCCCGGGGCGGGTCCGGGGGGCGCGGACTGGTTGCCGCCCGAGTATCCGGCCACGGTGAACCACGACGAACTGGGCAACCTGGGACTGAGTGATGCCGATGAAGGCGCCCTCGTCGAATTCATGCGGACCCTCGACGACGGCTACAAGTCCCCGGGGCGCGTACCTCGGAGTCGGTGATCGAAGACCTCGAGCCGTAAGGCTCGTCCGTCATGCTGAAGCGGGCGAGGCCACAAGGCCTCGCCCGCACAATCTAGAACCGAGCGATCGGACATCGGGGCGGGGAGCGCCAGCTGGCTTCAGGCGGTTGGCGTAGGCTCAGCTTGCGCTGGTTGCTTCGGCGACCCACTTCTTGATGATGTCGGCGCTCTCGAGCAGTGCGGTTCCATCTTCGACCAGGCAAGGCACCTGTTCTTTGCCCGCGAGCTTCTTCAGCTCGGCCCGGGCGGAACCGTCTTCGTCGATGTTGCGCACTTTCACCAGTTTGCTGAGGCCGAGATTGCTCCGGGCCAACAGCGCTGCGCGGGAAGAGCCGCACTGGTTCTTCACGAACAGGGTGCACTTCTTTACGCCTTTTGGCTTGGTCTTGGTTGGAAGGTTGCCGGCGTATTTGGCATCGACTTCTTCGGCGAGCCGGGCGAGTTCGTCGATGTTGCGGGATCCCGCAGGGCCGACCGCGGAGATGTGTTGCACGACGCCATCCGCGTCGATGATCACCGTGGCTCGATCCGTGATTCCCTTGTCGGCCAGGTAGAGACCGAATTTCTCGGCGACGGCGCCCTTCGGGTGGAAGTCGGCGAGCAGCGGAATGCTGATGCCTCCGAGGCTGTCGGCCCAGTTGGCGTGACTGTAGACGCTGTCGATGCTGATCCCCACGACCTGGGTGTGAGCGGCTTCGAAACGATCTTGCAGCGCATCCAGCGCTGGCACTTCGAGGCTTCAGGTAGGTGTGAAGTCGAGGGGGTAGAAGAGAAGGAGAAGATGCTGCTTGCCGATGAAGTCGGCGGACGCAATCGCGCGGCCGAGGTGATCGGACAAAGCAAACTCAGGCGCTTTGGTTCCTATGGAAATCATGGGGGCAAGTATCGCCCCGGAGCGGGGCCAACGCAAAGGCCTCGGAGCAAAAAAAAGCGACCCCTCTCCAGATGGCGGAAATCGCTTCTCCCAGGCTCACTGCGGGGTAACGACCGCCGCTGGGGGATGGCGACAGCCCGGACCACCGGGTTTGCAGGTCAGGGTTCGGGATCGAGGCCGGGCAGCATTCGAGGCGGCTGTTTGCCGAGCGCCTGGATACGCAGCATCCCATCGTCGTCGTAAATCATGACGTCGCGCACGCCGCTCTCGCGCAGCGTTTCGACCAGATCCGTCACTACGAGGATCCGGTCCGAAAGCTGAAGCGCCGACCAGCCGTCCCGAATCTCGCCGACGAATGCGGAACCCTGTCCGTTTCCGTTGCGGGACCCATGCGAGAGAAATGGAGACACCTGGTCGAGTTGGTCGCGATTGAAGCGCACGTGATCGCCGCCCGACAGAAAGGCTCGATCCATCCAGAAAGCCAGCAACACCCCGGCGATCGCGATGCCGATCGCCGCCAGGCGTCGGTTCGGCAAGGACTTCCAGGTCAGGCGTTCAGCCTTCTCCGCTGGGCGGTGCGAGTCGAGGAGTGCTTCCCGCACGATGGTCTCTGCGGTCTCGGCTGCATCGGGCGGCTCCGCGAGTTCGAAAGGCTCCGCCAGTTCCAACTTCTCCGCAGTCTCCAGCACCTCTGCCGTTTCCTGCGTCTCTGCCGTTTCCAGCGTCGCTGCAGTCTCCATCGTGTCCGGTCTGGGCGTGGGAGTGCGCTTGTGGATGCTCCGCATCTCGGCCATGGAGGCGTAGAGAAAGCGGGTCTTCAGCTCGGAAAGCATGCATGCCTCCCGATAGTCGTCGCCGGAGATCCCTCGGTTCACCTTTCGCTGAAGCGCTTCGGAGAGTTCGGGAACCCACTCCTCGAAGAGTCGCGCTGACGTGATTCCGACGGCAGGAAACTCGTCTTCGAGCACGACCGAGGAACGACACAACAGCCCCACCAGGATCACTTTCAGGGTGAGATCGTCTGCGGAATCCGACGGATCGGCCAGTAGCGCCTCGCGCTCATCCGCAGTTGGGTACTCGAGATCGAGGCACCACGCGATGCGATCGACTGCGCTCAACTCGGGGGATTTACCCGCCACACGCCGTCTCAATGCCTGGGCGATCTGCGGAAGAGCTGGCGCGTCGAATACCGAGACGGTCCGCAGGGGTTCGTCGGCCACCGGCGGCAGCGATCCCCAGTCCTGCGACGCGAGTACCTCTTCGTCGATGCGTTGCAGCAGCGCGACGTTGTAGGTCACGATGGCGCGCAGGACCTGCGGTGCGAAATAACTCGGTCCGAGTTCAGTCTTGCGGGTTCGCAGCGCGCGCAGCTGCATTTCTCCGCGCGATTCGGCTTCGTACAGGTCCGCCGCGTGGAAGAACTCGGCCTCGATCTCGGGGAGGCGCGGATCGTAATCGATGCCGGTCCGCTCACACAGTTCGTGCAACCGCGGTGTCAGCTGGACCGGATCGTGGGGCGGCCGGTCGGGGCCGGCGTTGCACAGCAACGTGACCAGGTAATCGATCGCTGGGATCCGGGCCCCGGTGCCATCTTGTTCGAGCAGCTCGGCACCGAGCATCAGATCGAGCAGGTCGAGCACGCCTCGCCGGTTTTTCGAAACACAATCCGGAAGCGTGGAGCGAAGCTGGGTGACCGAAACCTTGGACGCGACCGCGCGCATGTCACTTTCGAGCGAATCCAGACGAGATTCGACTTCGGCCATCGCCTCGAAATCCGGATCGGTCGCAGCGCGACCGACCAGCTCCATCAAATCGTCGTTCAACGCGCGGCCGGTTTCGGCAATGTTGGTCTTCTCTGTCGAGAGCCCAGAGGGCGCGAGCACGCCCCACGCAGACCGCAACGCGCGCTGGCGATCGATGAGTGTCCTAAGCCCGGAGTTGAGGCCGCTTTCTCGTTCCATACCCTCGGGCGCTCCTGTCTTACCGATCGACGTCAAATTCGCCCAGGCCTGGCAGTTCGGTCAGCGTTCGCCCTAGAAGACCGATTGCCCCGAACTCGGAGTGCAGGGTCCGACAGCCTCCGGTTGGATGCCCGCGACGTCACAGCCCACTTTGCCCGCGACCAATGCGCCGCCAGTGTTCGGATTCGCGTAACCCCAATACTGGACGAAACCATCCCCATCGATGTCGGCGGCGGCGTCTGCGGTGAAACCCGATCCGTCGTCGCTCACCGCGACTCCGTAGGAGAAATAGACGTAGCCTTCGGGAGCGAAGCCCAGGGAGTTGAAGTCGCTGCCGACCCCATCGAACGCCACGGCGACCGAACCCGGGATGGCGGCCGGCTCCGCGTTGGCGCTTCGATACGTCTGGTTTTCGCTGTAGAAACCCTCTTCGAGCACCCGGATCGCGCTGAGGTTCGTTTTGGCTTCGGCGCTCTTCGATCGGAGCTGGTAGCTGGACAACAGCGGGATTGCGATCGCGGCGAGCACACCGACAATCGCCACGGCGATCATCACTTCCAGCAGTGTGAAGCCCGACCGCCCGTGTCCGCGTCTTGCTTGGAGCTCCATCTAGACGTCATCGGCGCCTCGGGCCCCAGGCTCAAGTTCATTAACTGGAGGCCTCTGCCGATCAGTGGATTGGCTATATGGCCAAGTAGCCATATACTTTCAGAACCCTCTGGAGGTGCCCATGGTCGGTAGCAGCGACGACGTGTTTCGCCAGCAGGCGCGGGTACTCAAGGTGCTCGCGAACGAATCCCGGCTCAAGATCATCGACCGGCTGTCGCGAGGGGAGTGTTCGGTTGGCGAACTGACCGGCCTCGTGGGCTCGGATCCCTCGACCGTCTCGAAGCATCTGGCGGTGCTCCGGGCCCACGGCATCGTGTTCGACCGCCGCGAGGGCAACGTCGTGTACTACACGCTGCTCACGCCTTGCGTGACGAAATTCTTCGCGTGCGCCACCCAGGTCTTGAAGGAGCGGGCATGAGCCGTGTCTCGCCTTTCATTGGGTCCATGCTGCCCTGTAGCCACTGCGATTGTCGGAACCTGGAATGACGGAACGAACGAAGCTCGTGCTGATCCTGGCTGTGTTCAGCGCCTGCTGGCTGATGCCCCTTGGAAGCGAACATCTCTGGAGCCCTGTACACGCAAGCCTGTCGCTCGTGAAGTGGTACGCGCGGGAGCACGTCCTGCTGTGTCTCGTTCCAGCGTTCTTCATCGCCGGAGCGATCAGCGTGTTCGTGAGCCAGGGCGCGGTGATGAAATATCTCGGGCCCGAGGCGAAGACGGTCATCGCCTATCCCGTGGCCGCGGTTTCCGGGACCATTCTGGCTGTGTGCTCCTGCACGATCCTGCCGTTGTTTGCGAGCATCCACAAGCGCGGCGCGGGGCTCGGTCCCGCCACGGCGTTTCTGTACTCAGGACCGGCGATCAACGTCCTCGCCATCATTCTCACCGCTCGCATCCTCGGCCCCGAACTCGG
>JAHEEJ010000179.1 GCA_024640705.1 Deltaproteobacteria bacterium | reverse complement strand
GCGGGGATGGTCGCCGAAACGGAGAATAGATACAGATATGCGCGTGACGAAGAGAATGATTCCATGGATGCTTCTGTTCCCGACGGTACTGCTCTCGGGGGCATGTTCTGGATCGGAAACCCCCGAAGTGGAAGCTCCGGCCGTCGCTCCGGCAGCCGTTGGAACCGCGTCCAATGCAGGACAGTTCATCTCCGGCGCGATCGTGGAGACGATGGATGCGGCGGGATACACCTACGTTCTGGTGGACACCGGAGATCAGAAGATCTGGGCCGCCGGCCCTCAGACCGCCGTGGCGGTGGGTGAGAAGGTCATCCTGCAAAACGGAATGCCCATGAGGGATTTCCAGAGCCAGACGCTGGGCAGAACTTTCGATCTCGTCTACTTCGTAGGAAGCATCAAAGGCAACGGAGGCGCTGCACCTGCACCGCAGGGATCGGCAATGCTGCAGGCAATGCCCGGGCACGGCACCTCTCCGGAAAGCGTGACCCCCCAGGTTGCGGTCGACTTGAGCAATATCGAGAAGGTTTCGGGAGGTAAGACGATCGCCGAACTGTTTGCCGAAGGGGAAAAGCTGGCTGACCAGGAAGTTTCGGTGAGGGGCCGGGTGGTGAAATTCAACGCTGGAATCATGGGCCGGAATTGGATCCACATCCAGGACGGATCCGGGTCCGAGGGATCCAACGATCTGACGGTCACGACCGACGACACCGCAGCGCTAGGCGACCTGGTCGTGATTCGGGGCACGTTGAAGACGGCCCAGGACTTCGGCCACGGCTACGCGTACGATCTGCTGGTCGAGCAGGCCAAAGTCGAGGTCGAGTAGACCGCTCGATTTGAAACTGCTTCAGGCTTGATGCGGGGATCTCCTCCGGCTCTGCAGCGCTGTGTCATCGAACGCGGATCGCCGGCGTCGGCGGCTAACTCGATCTCGTCGACCGCAAGTCGAGCGCGATCCACTCGGGCAGCGCGAACAGCTACCTCGCCGAAGGCGATTGCGCCTCAGCTGCTCGGTCGTTGAGAATCTCGGAGATCTGGGTCAAGCTGGACGGACGATGATGACCGAACTGCCGGACCTTTTCGGCACGCTCCGATGTCTTCTCCCGCACCAGGGAACTCTTCGTCGGCGAAGCGAATGAATCGCGCGTTCTGGCAAGGCGTGCTCACGTCGCTGATCGCTCTCAGTTTGTTTTTCGGCATTCTCGAGGGAGTGTTGGCACTCGCCGGCGTAGAGCCGGTGCTTCGAAGCGAAGATCCCTTCGTCGGCTTCGTTCCGGGGATCCCGCTCTTCGTCGAGCAGACCGATGCAGACGGTCGGAAGATCCTGGTCACGCCCGAGAACAAGCTCGTCTTCTTCAACCGCCAGAGCTTCCCGCAAGAGAAGGCGTCGGACGCCTACCGGATCTTCTGCCTCGGGGGCTCGACGACCTACGGTCGCCCCTATGGCGACGCGACCTCGTTCGCCGGCTGGCTGCGCGAGCTGCTGCCCGCAGCCGACCCCAGTCGGCGCTGGGAGGTCATCAACGCGGGCGGCATCAGCTACGCGAGCTACCGGGTGGCTCACCTGATGGAAGAGCTCGCTCGCTACGAGCCGGATCTCTTCGTCATCTACACGGGTCACAACGAGTTTCTCGAGGAGCGAACCTACGGGGCCATGCGGGATCTTCCGGCCGCGGTTCGGTCGACCGCGGCGTTGCTCGCCCGCACGCGAACGTGGGCAGCGATGCAAGTGGTCTTGAATTCCCTGGGCCCGCTGCCGAGTGCGCAAGAGAACAGCCCCGCCCGGCTGCCGGCCGAAGTGAACACCATGCTGGACCGCTCTGCAGGGCCCGAACGGTACGCGCGGGACGACACCCTGCGAGATCAGATTCTGCTGCACTACCGGCTCAGCCTCGAGCGAATCGCCGACATCGCCAAGGGCGCTGGAGCGGACGTCATCTTCGTCACGCCAGCCTCGAACTTGAAAGACAGTACACCGTTCAAGAGCCAGCACACCGACGGCATCAGCGAGTCGGATGGACTGCGTTCGGAGGCGTTGCTGGCGACCGCGCAGCAGCGAATCGAGAACTCCGCATGGCCCGAGGCGCTCGAGATGCTCGACGCAGCGCTCACGATCGATCCGCGGTTCGCGGAACTCCACTACCGCCGTGGCCGGGTGCTGCTCGCACTCGGCAGATCGAGTGAAGCGGCTGCCGCCTTTCGACGCGCTCGAGACGAAGATGTCTGCCCGCTGCGGGCACTGTCGACCATGCGAGAGACGGTGGCCGAGGTGGCGCGCGAAAAGGGTGCCACGTGGGTCGACTTCGTCGATCTCATCGAGCAGCGCGCTCTCGTCGAGCAGGGGTCTCCGATCCCCGGCCAGGAATATTTCCTGGACCATGTGCACCCGACGATCGCGGGCAACCGGATCCTGGCGCTCGCGCTGGTCGAGGCGATGATCGCGAACGGAACCGTGCAGCCTTCCGCCGCCTGGGGCGACGAGGCCATTGCCCGCGTCGTCTCTCAGGTCGAAGGCGGCATCGACCGGAAGACGCACGCGCAAGCGCTCGCGAATCTCGCTCGGGTGCTCTCCTGGGCGGGCAAGGACGAGGAGGCCCGGCGCCTCGCCGACCGGGCACTCGCAGAGGCTCCGGAACTCGCGACGGCGTATGCCGACGTGCTCGCGATCCTGTCCGAGCGCGAGGGGGACACGGTCGAGACCTGGCACCGTTTGCGAACGGCGCTGAACGAGAACCCCGCGAGTCCGCAGATCCACTTCCAGATCGGCCTCGAACTGCTGGACAAGAGTCAGCCGGGCTGGAGCCTCGAGGCGGCGGCGGCCCACGTCCTGTTGGCCAGCGTCTTCATGCCGGAGAACGACATGACGCATCAGATCCTGGGTCTCATCATGGCCGAACGCGGGCGCTTCGCGGTCGCTTATCCGAGCCTGATGGAGGCGCTGCGTTTGAATCCACGCAACACCGAGGCGGAGTCGGCGCTCGTTCGGTTGCGCGAGATCCTGGGTCCGGAAGTGCGGGATACTCCGCCGAAGGTGACACTGAAGCGTTATGCATCGGGTGCTCCGGAACAGATCGTGCAGATGCGGCCCAATGCAAGCGGCGGCTTCGTTCCCGACGGAATTGCGACGGACTGGTACGAAGGCGGTGAGCCGCGCCGCCTGCTCGACTACGCCGATGGAGTGCCGCACGGCGCCGAAGTCAGCTGGGATCCCAGCGGGCACATTCTCTCGCGCGCCGAGTATCGAAACGGCATCCGGATGCCCGAACCCGACCGGGCCAGGGGCATGTGATTCGACGCAATCAAGTGAATGATGGAGTCGCTCGCCAGAAGGCTCGCGTCTTCTAGCGCCGCCGCGGTGGCGAGATCTGTGAACCCGCTGCCGGCTGCCGGTTGACTTCGCCCGTTGATGCGGGGCCCACTCGCCGGCCCCGGCGCCTCGGACGGGGGTGCGATCGCGTTCGCGCGCAAGCGGACCGAAGTCCCGTGATCGCTTCACGGATGCGCAAGTGTCGGTGCCGAAAACGGGCGAAAACCGACCGAAAATCCAGCGGGATGGTGAAATCACCAATTTGAGTGTGGTGGTATCCCCAGATGTTCGTCCAGATCTTCCGAGGAGAATTGTTCGGTCCCGTAACCCATTGTTTTTAAAGGAAGTTTATTACTGATCCGATTGGCATACGCGTTGCAATACCAGGGCCCGCAATGACGAAACGAACGCTGAAAGTCTCACTGCTGGCGCTCTTGATGGCGCTGCCCGCGCAGCTGGCGTTCGCCGGAGTGGAGGCTTCGTTCCGCTATCCACTCGCGAGCTTCTCGGGCCCGGTGCAGTCGATGTGGGCCAAGCTCGCGGTCGATCCCGAGCGGAACGAGATCTACACGCTGCGCCCGCGCAAGCACGACATCCGGATCTATGACGAGCACGGCATGGAGATCTTCGTGTTCGCAGAGGGCCTCGGCGGCGCCGCCGACATCACGATCGGCAACGACGGCGACATCTTCGTTCTCACCAACGGGTATCAGGCCTCGACCATTCATCTGCTGAACTACCGAGGCGAGCCGGTCGCCCAGATTCCGCTCCAGAACGTCCCCGACGCATTTTCGAGAATCGTGGCCGATCGCATCCTGCACCGGGGCGATTCGCTCTACCTGGTCGACTCGGCTGCGATGAAGGTGATCGTGGTCGACGAAGCCGGCCGTTTCGAGCAGGGATACGACCTGGCCCGCGAGATCAAACCCTTCGTTCCCAGCGACCAGGCGCAGCGGGAGCTGTCGATCCGTGATTGGCGCAGGGAGCAACTCGAAAACATCGAACTCAACGGCTTCACGGTCGACGCGCAGGGCAACCTGTTCTTCACCGTTCCGGTCCTGTTCTCCGTCTTCAAGTTGTCCGCTGACGGTGAGTTGGAGCGCTTCGGCAAGCCCGGTGGTGCAAAAGGAAAGTTCGGTGTCGTCGCGGGCATCATTACTGACGACATGGGATACATCTATGTGTCGGATCGGTTGCGGAGCGTCGTCCTTGTTTTCGACCGCAACCTGAATTTCCAGACGGAGTTCGGTTATCGCGGCAATGAGCCGTCGAATCTGATCGTGCCAGATGAACTGGCCATCGACAATAACGGCAATGTCTATGTCGGACAGGCCGCAAATAGGGGAGTGAGTGTTTTCAAGGTAGTGCATCAAGATGCAAGAATTCCACAAGTAAGTGAAACAGCGTTAATCAAGGAACTTGAGAAGTCCGGTCGGGCCATCGAGGAAGTCGAGGTGGATCGTGCGGAGTTCGTCGTCGATCGCGGAAGCGATGTGACTTCGACGGATTCCGGGGATTCCGGCCGGAACACCGAAGTAGTTGAATCGCCTAACAAAGAGGAAAATCATAATGAGTAATATCAAATGGGTAATGGTGCCGGGAATTGCTGCATTGGCCGCGATTCTGACTCTCGGTCTTGCCGGCACGGCAACGGCGCTGCACAGTGGTGGTGTTGCACACTGCGACGCCTGTCACAGCATGCACAATTCTCCGGACAATCCGGTTGCGCCTGGGGCTACTCCCAACAACCTGCTCCTGAAGGGATCGGATGCCAGTTCGACCTGCTTGAACTGTCATAAGGGCAGCGCGGGGAGCTATCACATCCTCACCACGACCGGTGGCAGCTTTTCGCCGGGCGGTGACTTCTTCTGGCTGAGCGCGAACTACACGAACGTGGTCCGGAACAATCCCGTTGCTTCCGATCCCGATCAATTCGCTCACAACGTCATCGCATCGGACTACGGTCTGACAGTCGATGCCAACAACGCGGCGGCTCCCGGAGGAACCTATCCCTCCAGCATCCTGAGCTGCGCCAGCTGCCATGACCCGCACGGTCAGGTAAACGGCGGTACGGCCAATGGAATGGACCCGATCTCTGTATCGGGCTCCTACGGCGCAATTCCGGCCGCGGGAACCATCGCGGGCAACTATCGCCTCTTGGGTGACAGTGAATACGGCCTTGCCGATGCCCCGATCGCCGTGACCAAGAGCTATGGCGAAACGGATGGTAGTACCATTACGAAGGCTGCTGACCCCAACGACCCCAACAGCGTCGACGAATACGCGGTTGCACATCCTGCGTATGGGAAGGGCATGTCCGAGTGGTGCGCAAGCTGCCACAGTGATTACATCAACAACTCGCAGAAGCATCCGGCGGGCAATGGCGAATTCCTGAACGGTCAGGCCGCCAACTACAACAGCTACGTGGCCACCGGAGACTTCACCGGTAGCCAGGCGAATGCGTATTCGGCACTGGTGCCCTTCGAGCTGCAGACCACTGACAAGGTGGCGCTCTTGGCGGCCGTTTCGTCGACGGCGGGCCCGGACTCCAGCGACAACGTCATGTGTCTGACATGTCACCGAGCGCATGCTTCGGCATTCAACAACATCACTCGCTGGAACACCGAGGATGAGTTGATGGCAGAAGGCTTCCCGACAGCAGCCAATCTGGTGACGATCGGTGCGGTGGCCAACGCCGACTACTACGGCCGAGACATCGCAACCACCTATGGCGAGTACCAGCGATCACTCTGCAACAAGTGCCATACCAAGGACTAAGGTACTTGTTGACGGTGTGATGAATCAGCCGATTCGATCGGCGTAACGAGAAGGGCTGGCGGTACGTACGTACCGCCAGCCTTTTTTTTGATCGGCGTTTTCCGACCTGCGGCTCGGTGCCGAGACCGATCGCAGAAAGTGCTACAAAATGGCGACCGGGGCATGCGCCCCTCGTCGCGGCCGAGGTTCGGCGGACGGTCTGGAGTGGCAAGCGGTGCTGGGGACAAGGACTCTCGCCGTCGCGATCGTGCTCGCGCTTCTCGCAGCGGGCTGTGCGCCGTTGCCTCTCGCGTACCCGCCCGCCTCGAGCAGGGACGGGCTGCTGCTCCTCTACCTGCAGCCCCTTCCCCAGGAAGCCCATCGGCTCCGCTTCAGCATTACGGAAATCCTGGCTGTCCGGTATGACGGTGGTGCCATCCGGCTGCCGCAATCCTTTAGCGAGCTGGACGGTAGGGATTTGATTGGCCTGCAGAAGCGGCTGGTTTCAGCGCCGTTGCAGCCGGGTTTGTACAAGGGGATATCGCTTCAGCTCGGTACGGCATCCCTGCTCGGCGAAGAGGGCATGGCGGATCTCTTGACGCCCGAGGAACCGCTGTTCATCGAGCAGGAGTTCGAGGTGGTCCGGGAAAGATCCACCACCTTGTTTCTTTCGTTGGATCCCGAGAGGCTGGTTGGCGGTGGCTTCAGTTTTACTCCGGTCTTCTCGCTGGCGAAAACCCAGCGGCAACTGGACGGTCTGCTGGGTTTTGCCACGAATACCGGCAGTAATGTCGTTTCGGTCTTCAATAAGCACACGATGGAGATCGTCGACGCGATCGCGACGGGCAGTGGTCCAATGGGAGCCGTCCTCGATCAGCGCAGGAAGTGGGTGTACGTCGCGCTCGCGGGCGATGACGAAATCGCGGCCATCGACGTGAGTACCGGGCAGATCCTTCGCCGGATCCGATTGAACTTCGGCGACGAACCGATCGAACTCGCCCTGTCGCCCGACGGGGGTTTTCTGATAACGGCCAACCGAGGCTCGAACACCGCGAGCATCATCGACACCGGCTCGCTGCGCGAAATCGAGCGGGTCCGCCTGCCGTCGGAACCGGCTTGGGTCGTGATGAGTCCCGTCGAGCCGAG
>JAHEEJ010000178.1 GCA_024640705.1 Deltaproteobacteria bacterium | reverse complement strand
AGCGAGACTATGCGTTGAAGTCGCGTCGCGACGAAGAAGAGTGAACCCTTCGCCCGAGCAGCAGTAGCGCGCACGCTCCAGCGGTGATCATCGCAAGGCCCGCCGGCTCGGGAACCAACCGGATCTTGAGGATCGCGATGTGGCCCGTGTGGTTGGAGGGCTTTCCGTGGCCCCGCGCCCAGTGGGTCAGGGTCGGGGTGACGAGTTGGATGGTGCGCGCACCACTGGGTGTCGTCGTGTCATGGCGCTTCGCCGAAGGCTCGTCGCATACGAGCCCTCGTTCGCGACGACTGTCACGATACCCGTCGTCCAGGGCGTGCCGGATCCGAACTTCACGTAGGTGGTGACGAGGTTCGAGTAGGGGTCGCTCAAGCCGCCGCTCTTGTTGACGAACATACCGGTGTTCGTGTAGGGATTCAGGGTGTCCATCTGGCTGCGCCCCAGCGCCCGGATCATGTTCCAGCTCGAAGTGCCCGTGAAGATTCCCGGGACCGGCCCCGAAACACCCCAGGTCGTGATCCGGAACTGCGCAAACGCGCCCTGTTTGCCGAGTAGTCCCAAGGTGCCGCCGAACGCGTTCTTGCCCTCGTGGATGAACCACGAACCCACGCGTTTTCCGTTGCCTTTGTGGCTGACGGTTCCCTTGCCGGCCGCAGGGCCTCCGCCTGCGTAGAACCCCCCGGCGGCGTTCGCAAACGTCGCGTAGGTCGAATAGAAGCTGTCAGGGGGGTAGATCGGCCAATAGGCGGCGGTCGTCACGGCCAACGCGGACTGTGGGAGCCTAACGGCGGCCTGGCTCACGCCGCTCGACATCGAGCCGAGTGTTCCCGACCCGATCGCTGCCCTGCCGATCGGCATCGGGACGCCTCCGGCGAACGTGTGAATGACGAGCGAAGCCTCGTACAGCGCCGTTTCTGCCTTGGCCGAAGTAGCCAGGGCGAGACACGGCAGCAGCACCAACAAGGTCAATGAGCGGTTGCGAAGGAGCCTCTCCGGCTCCTTAAGAATTGATTTCGGGTGACACCAGGATTTTACGGAACGCAGGTACTGAAGACAAGACTGGATTGGCGTTGCTCGTCGACGGAAAAGACGTTCAGCCGGAGCGTTGAATCGGCGTAGGCGTCGAGGCGCATGTAGCCGGGAGCCGCGAGCGACATCAAGTCGGATCGCATGTCGCGCACGTAGTCCACCTTGCTCGTGCTGCCCGCGCCGCTGACGGCGTGGAAGACACCCGTCGGGTCGACGTGAACCTGGAGGCTGTGTTCGTGGCCCGACGCGACGAGGGTCGGATGGCCAGGGGAAAAGAGGGCCTTGCCACCATCGATGTAGCTCTCGTAAGCCGGGCTCATCTGATCGGTGTTGGTGACGCCGTAAAGCCGAGCGAACGGAAAGATCGATCCAACGATCGGCAGCGGGATCCAGAGGTGTCGATTGAAGACGCGCAGCGGGAAGATGTGCTCCTGCCAGCGGAAATAGCCGCCGTGTGGTCCGCTCGTGAGCAGGGGAGGGTGTGCGACCATGATTGCGCGGCGCTGCCCCGCGTCGTGGAGCGCGGCGTCGACGAGCGGCAGGAGCCTGCCCTCGCCGGCGCGTGGCTGGCAGTGGTCGAGTGGCCCGGTTGGGAATTCGATCTGATAGATCGCCGCCCAGATGTCCAGGAACACGAACTGGAGATGCTCTCCGAACAACACGACTTCGGGACCCGGGCAGGTGTTTGACGGGTGGAGGGAGATGTTGGGGCCTTTGGAGGAGAGGTAGTCGGTTTGCGCTTTCGCGTGCGCCCAGCCGTGCTCCTTCCCCTGGTCCCAGTCGTGATTGCCGAGGGTGAAGAAACCGCGTGCTGCGCCAATCGCGGCGATCTGCGCGTCGAGGATGCGCGCGGCGCGCCCGTAATCCTCGTCGCCGGTCGGCGGCATCCCGTCCGGGTAGACGTTGTCTCCGAGCACGACGACCGCGGTTCGATCGGCGCCGAGCGCATCGATGCTCGTGGCCACGTCGCGCGCAAGTGCGACGAGGACGGGGTCGAGCAATTCCGCGGGATCTGCAGCCGTCCTGTCCGGGAGTTCGGGATCGCCCGCATCGCCGATCAGGAAAGCCGATTCGACGACGGGCCCCGTGACCCGGCAGACCAGCGGTGGGTCGAAGCTGAGATGCGCCTTCGACTGGCACGCGGCGACAGCCAGCGAACAAAGCGCTGCAGCGGCAAGCAGCTGGATGGATTCATGCGAGCGTGCACGGTCGGCCATGGGGCCAGATCATAGCGTGTTCGCGGCTAGCGACGGTGCTTCAAGACGCTCAGGATGTTGCTGTAGTCGTCGGTCCAGAGTGGCGCGGCATCGAGCTCGGCCTGCTTGGGGCGGGAAATCATCACATCCGGCTCGCTCACCCCGGCGTACCGCATCCGCGCGCGGAATCGTTGCTCGAGCCGGTCGATCACGCGCGGATCTCGGCTCAGCAGCACCCACTTCGATTGTCCAGACGAGTAACCGCTGATGGTCCGGTTTCTGACGTGCAGCGATTGCAGTCCGACGGATGCACCCAGGCGTGAGACGAGCGGCGACAACTGAAGGTGTCGATTGCTGACCTGCACGGCGAGGATTCCATCGTCCCGAAGATGCTGCACGTAGACGCGGAAGGCCTCCTGGGTCAGGAGGTGGATCGGGATTGCGTCGCTCGTGAAGGCATCCATGACCAGCAGGTCGAACTGGCGCGACCCCGAATCCTTCAACTCCTGCTCGAGGGAAAGGCGCCCATCGCCCAGTACGACCTCGATTTCTGCATTGCTGCTGCCCATGTAGTCGAAGTGGCCCGAGTCGAGCGCGACCGAAACGACTTCAGGGTCGATCTCGTAGTAGACGATCTCGTCGCCGCTGCGCCCATAGCCTGCGAGAGCGCCGACCCCGATCCCGATGATGCCGATTTTTCTTCCAGAGCCCTCTGGAGCCGCGTCCAGTTGGAGACCCGCTGCGCTCAGTGGGCCGTCGTAGAGCGTCATCCCGATCGCGGTCAGCGGCCCGAAGTACGACACCGGCATGCGTCTCGCGATGGGGTGTTGGAGCTGGCGACCGTGAAAGGTCGTGCCGTTGACGAGAATCTTGACGTGGCGTCTGGGCTCGTTCGGGTGTTTCTCGCGTACGAGCAACAAGCCAAAGAAACTCCGCTTCCGAAACACCACCTCGCCGAGACCGCGATCGCTGTCGTAGACCAGTTGAATGACGCTGAGAAGCGCGAGGATGACTGCAGCCGCAGCCGCTACGAGGCGGCGGCTCGTCGCGTGCCCCGATCGCCCACTCATGCGCCAGCTCAACACGCCGAGCGCGATCCAGGACGCCAGCAAGCCCAGCGGCAGCTCGTCGTAGTCGTTGAACAGCGTCGGCGCGAGCAGGCCGACGAAAAGGCCGCCCAACGCACCTCCGGCAGAGATGGAGAGGTAATAGGCGGTGAGCTGCTCGGTTGGCGGTCTCAGGCGCTGGAGCATTCCGTGTAGCAGCATGCAGCCCGCAAAGAGCAGCGAGATCAAGATTGCGATCGCGTCGTAGGCGTCATCGAGCCCGAACAGGCCCCGCAAGAGCCCGACGCCGCGGAATTCCAGCGCGGCGTTTGCGATCAGCGCGATCAACGCCACCGCAAAGAACAGGCGCGGGTGGTGGTAGCGCTTGGACGCGAAGCAGAGGATGAAGGTCGCCAGATAGAGCGCGAGCGGGACGACCCAGAGCAGCGGAACGCTCGCCACGTCCAGGCACAACAGGTTCGTCACACCCATCAGCAAGATGACGGCACATGCCGGCAGCAGCAGCCACGCAATGCGCTGCTCGAGCGTCACCCGCGCAGACACCGATCGATCCCGCTGCGGGGCTTCCGCGCGAACGGGCGGTTCTTCGACGCCTGGGCGCGCACTCCCGAGCCAGACACACGCCAGCACGCAACTGCCCGCAAGCGCGAATCCGCCCGACCACAGCGGCGATGCCGCCGACAACGAGAGCCAGGGTTCGAGGACGAATGGAAAACTCAGCAGCGCGATCAGTGAGCCGAAGTTCGACAGCGCGTAAAGAGGGTAGGGAGAGGTTCTGGGGAAGCGCTTCGCAAAGAGCGCCTGCACGATCGGCCCGGTTCCAGCGAGCGCGACGAACGGAAGACCGACGCTGCTGAGCAGCATCGTGAAGATCCGCGTTCCGGGAGCCTCGGCCCCATCGGGTCTCCATGATTCAGCTGGCAGCACGGGAAGCACGGCAAAGGCGGCGACGACGAGTGCACCGTGGACCCAGAACTGGCGAGAGGGAGGGACCCGGGTAATCAGAAAATGCGCGTAGAGGTAACCACCAAAGAGCGCGGATTGATAGAACGCCATGCAGACGTTCCACACCGCCGGAGCACCGCCGAACCAAGGCAGAATGTACTTGGCGACCAGCGGTTGCACGAGGAAGAGCAGAAAAGCCGAGAGCAGTGTGGCGACTGCGAACAGCAGCCACTCGATGCGTCGAGCGCTTCGGGAATGGGCGGGGCGATGCGATTCAGGCACGCGCGCGAGCATAGAGGATTTGTGCGTGGTTACCCTGGTGGCTCGCCGACCCGGGGAAGCGCGGCAGCCTATTTTGCCTGACGCACATCGCGAGACAGGTCGAATCCACGCGACACCAGGTGCTCCAGAACCAGTTGCTGGATTGCATCTTTATCGGGTAGATCGCGATCCTGGCACCGGTCCGTATGCCCCTCGATCGGCCGCTGTCCCACGCGGCGGGACGGAAAATGCACGCTGTAGATGCGATCGCAAACCACCACGTCCGCTTCGTAGATGGGGTGGCCGGGTTCTTCGCTTCCCCTCGCCGAGTAGAAGCTGTGAATCGGACGGAGTCGATCCGGCTCTTCGCGCAATACCGAATCACCCTCCATCCAGTTGGGCTTGTCCACCTGCAGGTAGTCCAGCAGGGTCGGCGCAAGATCGAGCAACTGAACATTCGAGCGCACATGTCCGTTGTGGTCGTGGTGCGGGAAGAAGATCATGAAGGGAAGTCGCGCGTGCGTGCGTGCGTGCCCCGGCCCCTTGGCGTGATCCGTGTTGACCACGATGATCGAGTTCTCCAATCTGCCGCTTTGCTCCAGTCGCCGGAACATTTCCTCCACATAACCGTCGAACTGACGAATGGAATCGTCGTAGAAATCCTCCATCCATTCATCGCTCTGCTCCTGACCTTGCGAAAAATGCGGGTGCTCGATATCGAATTTGGGACCGTGCGTGCTCATGAAATGGGCATGCACCAGGAATGGCTCGTTTGCGGTCTCGATGAAGTCGTAAAGCGACTTCAGCCGAAGATCATCGGCCGAGGCGCGAAAGAACTCCTTCTTCTCGTGGGTCAGTTCCTCGAACTCGTCGACCATCTTTTCGATCAGAAATGCGTGAAGCAAGCGCTCGCGAATCCGGTCCACGACCTCACTGATCATGAATTCCGCGTTTGCGAACACGATCGAGAGCGACCCGGGCAGCGAGAATTTCTGCCAACGAATCGTGCGCGAATCCGAAACGTCGAAGGAGTTGCGCAGGTTGTAGTCGAATGAGCCGCCGACGAAATGATAGGTGATGTCCATGCTCTGGTAGCCGAGATTTCTCAGGATGCCGGGCAGGTGCTGGTAGGCGTGCTCGCCCTGCAAGATGCCGGAAATGCCGAGCAGTCGGTTGGTCGTTGGCAACTTTCCAGTGAACATCGAGGCCAGCGAAGGCCGGGTGGAAGGTGCGTTGGTAAAGGCATTTTCGAAAAACCGGGCGTTTTTCATCTGGGCGCGGAGAAAGGGCGTGGTGTCTCTTTCGTAGCCGTAGACTGAAGTCCGGTTTGCGTCGATCCCATCGGAGGAGATCAAGAGGATGTTGGGAAGCCGATCCAGCTTGGTGCGTGCAGTGATCGATGCGCCGGCAGAGCGCGTGTTGGTTGCGAACTCGTAGACGGCATCCGCGGCCGAGAGGCTCAGGAGGATTCCCGCCAGCGCCAGGAGGCTGCGCCGCGCGGTCGACGCCGCCAGGGCATTGGCCCTGCGGTAGAGGAAGAAGTAGCAGGCGAGAAAGAGGAGCAGGAACCAGACACCATAGAGCGGCCGGGTCCACCCATCGGTCGAAATCACACCGTAGTCGAACAAGGTGTAGGTGTAGTTGTCGACCAGGATGAACAGGCTGGCCGCCAGCGGTAGCGCTGGCAGGATCGGCGACATGCGTGAAAAGACGTTGACGCCGGTGGCGGATTCGATCGCGCCAGTTGCGAGCCGCAGCAGCGCGATCGCACAGAGAAATGCGATGCAGAACAGCCCTGGGGGAATCACGAGCGCAGCGAACTTCTCCGACACGGCAAGCGAGGACATGAACGAGGGCTTGCTCGCGAAGAAGATCCACTCCATCAAGAAGTAGAAGTAGACGGAGAGAACCGAAAGCGCGGCAATGACCGAGCAACTCCGCGAGAAGTTTTTCAGTGCCTGGACCCAGCGCGAGAAAAGTGTTCGTTGCTGCGGCACGCCATCTGACTCCGTGTGGATTCGTTCCGGGATCCCAGCCGGGAGGCCAATCGTGGCGCGGCGCCGCGGTGAGGTACTCGGTCGGCGGAGGGTTCCACAGGATTTCTAGGCGTGCCAGGGAATCGAAGGGGAGATCGATCGGGTCGATTCGCGGATGCCACGACAAGCCAATAGACCCGGTTTGATAGGCGTCGGGATGCACATTCGCGCTCGAGCGAAACCTCCGCAGCTGGGGCTCAGCTGATCGCGGCTGAGACTCCGGCCGCCACTTCGAGCGCGCCTCACGAGCCGCTCCGGCTCGTCTTTCGCGGAAGAAGCGGATTTCATCGCACCCGCACCCATCACTCGGCAGGCTGTCTTGCTACGAGACGGTGAACTGGCATGCTCCCACGCGATCTAATCGAGGAGGCGCCATGAAGATCAAATCGATTGTCTTGCTCGTCGCCACACTGTTTTTCCAGCGCGCTGCGTTTGCAAGTTACGCGATCTACGTCGGCAAGAACCTGACGGTCGATGGCAGCGTCTTGATTGGCGGTTCCGGTGACGAGGTTTCCAGCCACTGGCTCGAAGTCGTTCCCGCGCAGGATCATCCCAAGGGAGCGACGATCCGTGTAGGTGTGACAGCCGAAGCCTTCATGCCCGGCCGATTCATCGAGATCCCGCAGGCGCGCCATACATTTCGCTACCTGACGATGAATTATTCAGAGTACGAGGGATTTCCGCCTCCGCTGACCA
>JAHEEJ010000177.1 GCA_024640705.1 Deltaproteobacteria bacterium | reverse complement strand
CCCGCAGCCCTCGCCAGTGCGGAAGATCGCCGGGATGCAATCCTGCTCACGGCCATGAGGACCGCGCTGGATGCGCTGGCCTCGGATGACTTCCTGGCGGCCTTTGGCAACTCGACCGATCAGGACGACTACCTCTGGGGCAAGTTGCACCGGATCACCTTCGACCACCCGTTCGTGCCCGAGTTCTCGATCCCGCCCGCTGCCGGCTTCCAGGACCTCGGCCCGGGCCTGCCCGGACTGTCGCGTGACGGCGGCTACAACGTGGTGAACGCGTCGGGCTTCTCGGCGACCGCAGATGGGACGAACGAGTTCCGCTTCGGCAGCGGCCCGGTGCGGCGCTACGTCGGCGGCCCGACGGCGGCCACGAGCCGCAGGGCGGGGAAATCCGCGCTCAAGATCAGCGGTGTGAACGTGATGCCCGGTGGTCCGTCGGAAAACCCGTTCAGCCCGAACTACGCAACCCAGCTCGGGCTCTGGCTCACGGCGGACCAGCATTCCGTCCCGATGGGCATGAACATCCCGGAGAAGGACACCCAGAGCAAGGACACTTTCGTGCCAGCGCCGTAGCGGGAACGGCCGCAAACGGCCGCGCGTTCTCGATCGCGATGGCCGCTTGCACTCGAATGGTGAAATCCTGGGCGGGCAGAGCCGAGCCCGCCCAGGTTTTCCGAAGCGAGGATCGGATTCCTCGAATACCGCGCGCTGCGCGGGTGCGGGATGTCGCAGCTACACTCGCGCGCTTTCGCCGACGCGCTCTGCGCTCAACTGCTCGCACAACTTCCACAGTTCGCGACGCTCGGCTTCCGACTCGCGGGTAAAGGGAAGCAGGTGGGTCCGGCGCTCTTCGCGGTCGAAGAAGAAACACCCCGTCGACTGACGGGCGCGAGGGCACGCCGCCAACCACACGACCGTGTCGGCGCCCTCGGCCGGCGTCCGCAAGATGTGGCGCGTGACGCGGTGGAAGCGCGGCAGCGAACGCTGGACGGATGGGGTGTCGGCCCATCCGGGGTGCATCGCATTCACGACGACGGAACTTCCACGCAACGCCTCGGCCCACAGCTCCGACAGCACGACCTGGGCGCGCTTGGTTTCGGCGTAGGCGACGACGCCGTCATAATCGCGTCGGGTCCAGTTCGAATCCCCGAGGTCGAGACGCCGCGTGTACATCCCACCCGACGAGACCCAGATCACCCGACCGTCCGCTGACTTCTCGAGATTTTCTCGCAGCAGGCGGGTGAGCAGGAAGGGTCCGATCACGTGCGTCGCGAGGGTCAGCTCGAGGCCGTCGTCGGTCTCGACGCGCTCGTCTGGAAGCACGCCCGCGTTGTGCACGAGGACATCGACGGAATTCGACGACAACCGTGCCGCCGCTGCGCGGACCGAAGCGAGGTCGGACATGTCGACGAGTTCGGCGTGCACCCGCGCGCTCCCCGTCTGCGCCCGAATCTGCTGCACGGCCCGCTCGGCGCGCTCGCGATTGCGGCACAGCAACACGACCTCGGCGCCCAGATCCGCGAGCGCCAGCGCCGCCTCATAGCCGATACCGGAATTGGCACCCGTGATGAGACAACGCCGGTCCGAGAGATCCACGTCCAGATCGTCGGCTCGGAAGGTCAGGCTGTGAATGCGAAAACCCGTTCGATCGAAGGACGAGACGATGAAGGGATCGACGGCGCAGCTCAAGGCGCGTCCGAGCCACACGCGAGAGGCAGGCGTTTCAGAGACCTCTTGAATCGGCTCCGCGCCCGCTTCGAGTCCCGCGAGGATCGCTTCGACGGGCGGGTGGTCACCGGCGTCGCGACTCAGATGGCGGTACGTGACGTCTCCACCGGGACGGATTGCGAACACACCGCCGAGTTGCCAGACATCGCCCTGCACGCCGGTCGGGCGAAAACCCGCGCGCAGGGCTCGCAGCGAATGAAGCGGCAGGCTCGGAGCAAGCAACTCGACCCGACCGCGGCGGAGGCCCGCGGCGCGATAGGCGCGCAACTCCGGATCGACCAGCAGCGGGCAGTCGAGTCCCAAATCTTCGCGAAAGGCGGCGGCAAAATGTGCGGCGCCGTTGCCGACGATGACGAGTTCGGCTCCGCGCGCGCGGATCTCGTCGATCTCGTCGCGCAACTGCGCGACCTGCTCGCGACAAAACAGTCAGCCGAAGTGGCGGATGAAGACGAGGACCACCGGCCTTTCCTGCCAGTACGCCGACAGCGCCCGGATTTCGCCTGTCCAATCGGCGAGCTCGATCCCAGACAGCTTGCTTGCGACGCCCACCGCGAGTCCTTTTCGTCCCGTATCTGGCAGCCGGATCGGCTGGGTGAAATTCTACAAGAAACGAACACCAGACTCCCGCGCTCGGATAGAATCGCAGATGGACGAGATCCGGAGCCGACGCAGAAGAACTCGCCGGCGCGAGCAAAACCCGAGGATTCGATGAAGTACAAGGGACCGTGGTCGACGGAACAGATCGAAGACTTCTTGAGAGCGAACCGGATTCCGGTCCGTCTCGCGTGTAATGGAGCCTCGGGCCATCCCGTGCTCGTGTCGCTCTGGTTCATCGCGTTGGACGACAAGCTCTGGTGTGCGACGCCGCGCACGGCTCGGGTCGCGTCGATCCTCGCGCGGGATCCGCGCTGCGCGTTCGAAGTGTCCGTGGAGAAACCACCGTATTGCGGCGTTCGCGGGCCGGCGCTCGCGACGCTGCACGACGATCGCGGCGAAGAAATCCTCCACCTGCTGATCGATCGCTACCTGGGCAACGCGACGTCGCGGCTGGCGCGCTTTCTGTTGGCTCGCGTCGAATCCGAGACCGCCATTGCGATCGAGCCGCAGACGCTCGTGTCATGGGATTACGAAGAGCGCATGGCGGACGCCGTCTGATCCCATCGCTACAGATCGAGCGTTCGCAAACTGAAAGGCGGCCGGAGGCTCTGCCTCGGGTCCGCCGATGCGGTAAATTCACCCCAAATCACCTGCTTTGTACAGATAAAATATTGACAGATTATCGACAGCAGATACTGTGTGTCCCATGATCGATTCCGCGCAGCCGTGCGCTGACCAGGGCGAGGCCATTTGATTCGATGACGGATTCACGCCGGATCACCGAGCACGCGCGGGTCCCGGCCGGCCGGGCCGAGCGATTGGCCCACATCGGTTGGCTCGCGGGCCGCATGGCGCTCGGCGGCGTGGCCGAAAGAGCGCGCCGGCTCGGCGGCCTCGAGCCCAATCCCGGTCACGCGTTGCTGACCGGCGCCAACGCGCGTCGGCTGGTGGACTGCCTGTCTTCGATGCGCGGCGCGGCGATGAAACTCGGGCAGTTGCTCTCGCTCGAGTCGGACGATTTCCTGCCGCCCGAGGTGGCCGAAATCCTCGCCAGCTTGCGGGACGAGGCCAGCGCGATGCCGCCCGCACAGCTGCGGCGCGTGTTGCGCGAAAACTGGGGTCCCTCATGGGAGTCGCGCTTCAACGAGTTCGACTTCGACCCGATCGCGGCCGCTTCGATTGGTCAGGTACACGCCGCGCAAACTTCCGATGGCCGCGAGCTGGCACTCAAGATCCAGTACCCGGGCGTCGCGCGCAGCATCGAAAGCGACGTCGACAACCTCGCCACCGCGCTGCGCGTCGCGAAAGTCTTGCCGGGCGACGTCGACTTCGGCCCGATGATCGAGGAGGCCAAGCGCCAGCTTCGCGCCGAGGCCAACTACCGAACCGAGGCCGCCTATCTGCGCCGCTACGCGAAACTACTCGAGGGCGAAGCCGAGGTGCTGGTACCGAGCGTCCACGACGACTTCACGACGGACTCGATCCTGGCGATGGACCGGCTGCTCGGTGTTCCGCTCGAAGATCTCTGCGGCGTGGAATACACCGACGCACAGCGCGATCGGGCCGCGACGCTGCTACTGCGGCTGGTACTGCGCGAATTCTTCGAGTTCCACTTCATCCAGTCGGACCCGAACTTCGCCAACTACCTGCTGCTCCGGGATGGTCGCATCGGACTCGTCGATCTCGGCGCGGGCCACGAAGCCTCCGCAGTCTTGTGTGAGCGCTATGCGCGCATGTTCCGCGCGTCGATCGAAGCGGACCGCGACGCGCTGCGGGACGTCGCACAGGAGATCGGATTCATCACACCGGCGGAAGACGCGGCGACTGCGAAGGCAATCCTCGACCTGATCCTGCTCGCAACGGAACCGTTCCGCCACGACGGCCCCTACGACTTCGGCAAATCCGACCTGCCGGCGCGCGCGCGGGGCGCTTCGATGTCGCTGGTATTCGAACACAGCCTCTGGCGGCCCCCGCCGCCGGAGACGCTCTTCCTCCAGCGAAAGCTCGGTGGCACCTTCCTGCTCTGCGCGCGGCTGCGCGCCCGGGTCGATGCGCGTGCGCTGCTCGAAAACGCGCTGACCGCTGCAGCCAAACCCACGAACTCACGCCCAGAGCCCGCCCAATCGTCGGGCGACGCAAACGCGTAGACGCGGTTCTTCTTTCGGGACCTGGCGGGCCGCTACAGGTGAAGCGAGCGGCGCACCCGATGACAGTGATTCAGCTTTGCGCCCTGTCGCCGCTTTCCCACGAACTGATCTCAATCCGTACTGGGGCCTTCGAAGTTCAACTCCAGGTCAAACTCGGGCGCCCCGACCGCGACGATTCCCAGATGGCCGTCGACGGTCACGAAGTCGCCGTCCTCCAGGAGTTCGGCCGCATCGCGAACGCCGTTGACGCACGGGATCCCGAGCTCTCGCGCGATGATGGCGCCGTGGATCAGCATTCCGCCTCGGCGCTCGACGATGGCGGCGGCCAGTGGAACGAGATGCGTCATCGTCGGCTGGATCGCGTCGCAGACGAGGACTTCACCGCTCCGGAACCTGGAGAGGTCGTCGCGGCCACGGATGCAACGCACCAAACCGCTGCCGACGCCCGGTGAGGCGGGTTGCCCGATCAGTTGACGCGGCGTCTCACCCATCGATCGGCTCGAAGGCTCCGCATCGAGCGGCTGATCGCTGATCTCGAACGCGATCGGATCAGCCGATTGCGCGCGCAGGGTGCGCGCCAACAATCCGGCGTGCTCGCGCTTGGGTTGGCCGGCACCAGTG
This sequence comes from Deltaproteobacteria bacterium, assembly GCA_024640705.1. Classification (GTDB taxonomy): domain Bacteria; phylum Myxococcota_A; class UBA9160; order UBA9160; family SMWR01; genus JACZVU01. The sequence continues at coordinate 2,174 of JAHEEJ010000177.1, read as the reverse complement.
AGGGTGCCGCGTGCCCGCAGTCGACTTGCAGCCATTTCGATCGCGCGCAGAAGCTGGCTCTCGAGGCGTGAGACCAACAGGTTGTCGTCGTCGCGCAGCTTCCAGCTGACGCGCCCGGTTTCGATGATGTCGATCGCCTCTGCGTGCCGTTCGGGACCTACGGCATCGAATACGCGCCGCTCCATCGCAGCCACATCGACTGGCACCGAGCCGCCGCCCTCGGACGAATCGGGACGCCGACACCATTCGACCAGGTTGCGCAACAGCGATTCGGTCTCGTCGTGCAACCGCTGGTGGTCGTAGGTGACGTCGAGAAAGCGCTCGATCAGGTCCTCGAATCCGCGGACGAAGCTCTCCGCTCCGACCGCGGCGCGCGTCAACGCCTCGCGGGTATCCGGCCATTGCAATGCCCCCGCGCGCCTCTCGAGCAGGTTCTCGATCGCATTGCGAAGCGCGTCGTTGGATGCGAGCTGTTGAGCGAGTTCGCCGATGGCCCGATTGCGCTGAGCGGCGAGCAGGGGCTGACCGCGGAGCAGGCCCACGAACTCGTACGGATCCTCTGGCTGCACGGCGTCGTTGTAGTAGATCGCGAGTCGACGCACCCCGTGCGCAAATGGAATGAATTCGTCCCAGTAGATCTGCTTCCATTTCGCGACCGTTTCACTGCGTTTCTCGAGTGCATCGGCGAGTTGAAGGTCGTCGAGTGGGTCGAGCTTTTCAGCCGCGAGGGCTTCGCCCTCCGCTTCCAACTCCGGAATCAGCTGCTCGACGACGCGCTCTCGAAGCTGTTTCAAGCGAGCATCACCCGGTCGAAGCGTCAGGTACCAATTTCGCTTTTCATCCGTGTCGGGCGCTGCGGTGGTGATTGGGCGGGCCTGCAAGAGGGTGAGCGAAGCGGATCGCCCCGTCCATTCCATGTCCGGAGGCCAGTGAAACAATCGCTCGATCGACAGCAGGTTTTCGAGGATCACCTCGAGGTCGCGAGGTTCCAGCAGCGGCGTCTCGTCCCCGTCTTCGCGCTGACCGGGAAGCCATCGGATCACGCGATTCGTCTCGCGATCGATCTCCCAACGATCGGGGTCGACGGTGCCGTCGACGAGTAGACTGCACGGCCCGGGAACCGATTCGATGATCGCGCGCTCCTTGCGCAAGTCGCGCGGATCGCGCGCAAACGCAACGCCAGATCGGTCGGCATCGACCATCTCTTGAACGAGCACGGCCATGCGGCTTTGCATCGGATCGAGTGCGAGCTCCTTGCGATACAGCAGCGCTGCATCGGACCAGAGCGAAGCCCAGACCAGCCGCACCGCGTCTTCCAGCGCGCGCTTTCCGCGAACTCCGATGATCGACTCGTGTAACCCCGCAAAGCTGCAGCCGGCTGAGTCTTCACCGATGGCCGACGATCGAACTGCCAGCGGCGTCGAGGCGTCGAAACCGCTCGAGGCCTCCGCGAGACTTCTGCGCAACAGATCGGAAAGCGGCTGCGCGAGAAACGTCGCTCGAATCCGCAGCGCGGCGTCCCATATTTCTTCCCAGCGCATGTCGTCCATCGATTTGCGGCCGAGTTCCATGCCAATCGCGGCCGCAATCTTGGAATCTTCGACGAACGCTTCATAAGCCCAGGTCGTCAGACAAAATCCCCTCGGCACCCTGAAACCGGCATGCGCGAGCCGAGCCAGCTTGGCCGCCTTGCCACCGACGATCTGTTCATCGAGTGGATCTGGCGCGTCGAGTGAAATCAGGAGTGGGCGGTCGGAATCCATTGACACACCTCCTGAAAGCGAACGACGTGCAGAAAGCGAATGACATCGATGCGGAACAATGCGCACGTGGCGGCTCTCGAGAAGGACTTCAAATACGGGTGCCTGGCAGTGAGCAGCTCGGCCCATCGATCGAAATCTTCACCGCGCTCGATCAGATGGGAATATCCGGTAGCGGTAACCGCTTCGATTTCCATCAGCTTGTCGGCCTTCTTCGAGCGATCGTCGATCACCAGCGCGACGTGGCTGCACTCGCTGAGCAGCCGGTACTTTCGAGTTTCGATCGGCGTCGAAAACACCGCATGTTGGAGGTCTTCCGAGAACGCAACCGCCACGAGTGCTCCGTAGGGCTGCCCACCGCCCTGTACGCAGAGCACCGCATAGGGCTGCCCACCGATTAAGTGGCGGATACGC
>JAHEEJ010000176.1 GCA_024640705.1 Deltaproteobacteria bacterium | reverse complement strand
AACTGCTTTCGATCGTTCCGCGAAGCCGGCGCCAGATCTACGACATGCGACGCTTGGTCGCGCTCGTCGTCGACCGCGATTCGTTCTTCGAGATCGCACCGGGTTACGGCCGCTCCCAAATTACCGGCCTGGCGCGCATGAACGGCCAGCCCGTCGGGATCCTCGCCAACGATACGAAGTACTACGCGGGAGCCATGACCGCACACGGATCGCGCAAAGTCAGGCGATTCGTCGACTTCTGCGACACCTTTCACCTTCCGATCGTGAGCTTGGTCGACGAGCCGGGCTTCATGATCGGAAGCGAATCCGAACAAGCGGGAACCATACGCTTTGGCACCGAGGCCATGTTCGCAGTCGTCCAATCGACGGTCCCCTGGGCGAGTGTCATCGTGCGCAAGACCTACGGGGTCGCGGCCGCGGCGCATTTCGGGCCCAACGCCTACACGTTGGCGTGGCCCTCTGCCGAAGGCGGAACCCTTCCGCTCGAAGGCGGCGTGGCGATCGCGTTCGGCCGCGAGATCGCGGCCTCTCCGGATCCAGAGGCGCGTCGTCGCGAACTCGAGCAGGCCTTTGCGGCCGATCGATCGCCCTTCGAGCAAGCAGAAGCGTTCGGGGTCAACGATCTGATCGATCCGCGCCGCACCCGCCCCGCGCTATGCGACTGGATCGACTGGATCCAGCCCACGCTCGCCGAACACCTCGGACCGCGGAGCCATTCGATCCGCCCCTAGATGTCGTTCATACGCTGAGGTCCGAGTCGCCGAACTCCTCATCGATGGCGAGAACCGTGCGGTGGTAACTCGAGAGGTCGGCGAACGACGCAAACGGGGTCCCCTGAACGGATCGGGCATCCGGCAGCGCGGTCGCGTTGCTGCGTTCGAGAAGCCGCGTCGTGAATGAGCGCATCGCATCCAGCGGCGCATCCTGTCCGGTTGCAAACTGGCGCGGATCGAATTGATCGCCGCGCAGGCGAATCACCTTGAGCGGCTCGGACGGATCCGACATCCAGTTCAACGCGAGATCGACGACGATGACGAATTTTTCCCCCAGCCCGCTCACCGCAACCACCGAAACCGCGTCGACGCGTTCGAACGGAATCTTGCGTTTATCGCCACCTTCGATCTCGACCACGAGGCCGTCGTCGACCAGCTCACTCGGCCGCGCACACACGACTCGAAGTTCTCGCGACGTAATCTCCAGATCGATGGGGGCGGGCCGAACCGAGTCGACCGGTTCCGCGGCGCCTTCGACTCCGGCACCAGGGACCGCGGGAGTGAGCGGCTGCTCGCGAGGCAGGCCCGAGTCGTCCGCGAGTTCGGAGTCTTCCCATCGAAGCAAGGTGTCTTCGGCGCGGGGGCCCGAATCCAGGCGCTCGGAGGGCGCGGCCGGATACGCGGTGGCGCCCGCGCCATCGCACAATCCGTGTTCCGGATGCGGCTCCGGCTCTTCCCGGTAGAGTTCCCCCAGCAGCGCCTCGAGATTTTGTCGATCTTTGTAGGCGAGATCCATCGAACTCAGTGCGCGCCAGGCCGCCGCTTCGGTGAATCCCCGATCCAGCGACCGCGAAGCCCGCGCAACCTGCGCTGCGAGTTCGGCTGAGTCGGATTTTGCCGAAATTTCCAGAACCCTCTTGAGTGCGCTGAGCGCTTCGATGGGCTGACCGGCTTCTTGCAGCATCAACGCCATGTGAATCAGCAATGCAGGTTCGGCACCGCCATGCAAACCACGGCTGGCGAGATCGAGCCAATGACCGACAGCAGACGGCGCGTTTCTGCGCACCTCGTCGCGAACGACCCGAAGCATCGCATTCGATGCGTCGGCTTCCCGCCCGAGTTCGAGCGAGACCTCCCACATCGCGATCAGGGCAGCGCGATAGTCTGGTTTGCGTTCGAGCAGCGCCGAAATCAACTCGAATGCCTCGGGAAATCGGCCATCTGCTTGCGCTTCGAGGGCAGCCTCGAGGTCGGGCTCGACACTCGGCTTTCGCTCCGGCGCCGCCTGGGCGCCGGAGAAGGCCTGCTCGACCTTCCCGAGCATCAGCATCGCAGCCATCACGAGCCCGCAGCCAAAGCCACCGGCGATCGCCGAGAAAGAGGCGTTCGCTGCCCCCGCCATTTCGCCGCTAGAGGTCGGCCCGGGCACCACGGACCCGTCCAGACCAAAGCCCGCGGGCAGCGTCAACCAGCAAACACCTCCGATGACGACCGCGCAGTAGCCCGCCTCTGCCCACCGCGATCCAAAGCGAAGCGTGAAGGCCGCGAGCAGACCGGCGATCAGCCCCGAAGTCCCGATCAGCGATGCGTCCAATTCGGGATTCGCGACCCGAAATGCTGTTGCCGCAGCGAGAATAGACACGATTGCGAAAACACCAAACAGTGCAGACCCCCAGACCCGCTCGACGTAGCAACCGAGGATCAACAACAGGAGTCCGTTTCCAATCAGGTGCAACCAGCCGCCGTGGAGGAATGCGTGGGTGAGGTAGGAAACCCCGCTCGTCTTCTCGGCGTGAACCCCCATGCGATAGTGGGGCAATTGCGACAGAGACTCGAGGGATTCTGACGTCATCCCGTCGAGGATTTCCTGGTAGTGGCTCTGGACCGCCTTCGGAACGCCGATCGAGCTTCTTCCGGATCGTTCCCGCCGAAACTCCGCGCGTCGCGCCTGGATCGCTTCGGCCGTCAGCTTTTCGACGATGATGTCGGCAGGCTCGAGATAGGGGCGCTCTTTCCAGTACGCGGCCGCGTTTTCAACGGCGGCATCGGCAGAGCTTCGGACATCGCCCTCCAGGCTTTTCGAGTACGCCAGTCCGATCACGCAGAGCACCAGCAGGCCGTAGGTCACCCAGGGCTGCTGGTTCTCTGTCGATTTCGCAGACGGACGCGACGACATCTTCAGATGCCTCTCCTCGACAACCGGGTACGGCGCAGAGTCCCAATCGGGAGGTCCCCAAAAACGAACGTCTGCTATGGATAAAACGGAAGAAAGGCTTGACGGCTGAAGCACAAACACGCGCCGGCTGCCTTGCCGCGAATACCGTGGCCGTGCCGGGGCGGAGCGGATTCTTTCAACCACAGCGGAAAATCCCGAAGCAGCGCGTCGGTAGGCCTTCGCATCGAAGCTATGCTGGCCGCGGCCAGTTTCGGCAAACAGGAGGATCGAGTGTCGGCGCGGCATTGGTGGATCTGCTGGGTGATTGCGCTCGTCGCAGCCGGTTGCGGCGGCTGCGAGAGGGATATCGGCGGGGAGGGTGAGGCCGAAGGCACGCTGCCCATGGCTGCCGCGGATCCGGGTGGTTCGGAAACGCTGCCACCGGGCGCGATGCCCGAACTCGTCGAATCCCTCCGCCAAAGCCTGGCGATGGAACCCCATCCCTCGGATGGCGGTGGGCGCGCCTGGCTCGAACAGCTCCCGGGCGACCCCGAGTTCGCGATCGCTGGAGCGCCCGGGCGATTCAGGTTGGTTTACGAAGTCGGGCCGGAGGGAATCGCTGTCGGCGGCATGATCTATTTCCAGGTTTCGCCGTTCTGGCATTGGAGCACACCCCAGATCGACGAGCCCGAGCTGGATGGCTACACAAAGGTGACGGCCAGCGACGCGGACATCCAGGTCGACGCCGCCACGCTCGACCAACAGCTTCTCGTTCTGCGCGTTTCCGGGCGAGCCCTCCGGGCCGGAGACCAGATCACGCTGGTGTACGGCGTCGGGCCCGCGGGCGCGCTGGCGGACTCTCTCGCCGAAAAGAATTCCCGCTTCTGGTTCGCAATCGACGGCGATGGCGATGGCTTTCGCGTCTTCTTGAAGGACTCGCCGGGTATCGATGTCTTGTCGGCTCCTCCAGCTCAGCTTCGAATCACCCTTCCGAGTGTCTCACGACCCGGCAAGCCGTTTCGAATCACCGTTGCGGCATTGGACCCCAATGCAAACACGGGATATCCGTTCGAAGGCCCGATCGAACTCACCAGCACATCCGCCGACCACCCACTCGAGCTGGCAGAACCCGTGGTATTCGCTGCATCCGATCGGGGGAGAACAACCTTCGAAGCGATCGTCCAGCAGCCCGGAGTGGTGCGGGTGCGCGGGAAATTGGGAAACGGGATCGTCGGCGAGAGCAACCCCATGATGGTCTCCGAAGACGGGCAAAACATCTTTTGGGGCGATCTCCACGGCCACACCAGCTTTTCCGATGGAACCGGCACCGTAGAGGATTATTTCCTCTACGCGCGCGACGTCTCCGCTCTCGACGTGGTTGCGATCACCGATCACGACCACTGGGGCGTGTTGCAATTGGATCAAAATCCCGAGTTCTGGGAGGAGACCAAGGCCGAAACGCGTCGTTTTCACCAGCCCGGCCGCTTTGTCACGCTACTCGGCTACGAGTGGACCAGCTGGATCCACGGACATCGGCACGTACTCTATTTCGAAGACGATGGCGAAATCTACAGCTCGATTTCCCGCGACTATGAACATCCGACACAACTCTGGGATGCCTTGCGCGGAAAGCCCGCGCTCACATTTGCCCACCACTCCGCGGGCGGTGTGATCCGGACCAACTGGGATGTCCCGCCGGACCCGGTACTCGAACCGTTGACTGAGGTCGCCTCCGTTCACGGCAGCAGCGAAGCACTCGACTCGCCGGTTCCGATCTACGATCCGATCCCCGGGAACTTCGTGAGAGATGTCCTCGACCGCGGCTATCAATTCGGATTCGTGGGCAGCGGTGACAGCCACGATGGCCACCCCGGACTCGCCCATCTGCTCACGGAAAGCGGCGGGCTCGCCGCCATCGTCACCGACACACTGACACGCGAGTCGGTGCTCGAGGCCATGCGCGCGCGCCGCGTCTACGCGACCAATGGGCCGCGGATCCTGTTGCGCACCGCCCTCGACGGCCATCCCATGGGTGCGTTGATTCCGAAGCCCGAAGCGGGAGGCTATAGCGGCGAACTTTTCGTTCAGGTCATTGCAGAGGCGCCACTGGAACGCCTCGATTTGATCCGAAGTGGGCAGCTGGTCGACTCCCTGCCGATCGACGGACTCCTCGAGATCACATTGCGCCGGGAAATCGAAGACCTGGTTTCGGGCGAATATCTCTACGTGCGCGCCGTACAGGCAGACTCCGGCACCGCGTGGTCGAGCCCGATCTACGTCGAGTGAGCGACCACGGCTGACCCGGTTTGCGAAGGCGCGGTTTCAAAACCCAGGGAAATCATGCCGCATCGACCCCGAACTTCGATCCTCTTGCCCGTATTCAACGCGGTTGAAACGCTGCCCACCTGCTTGCGCAGCATTCAGCGCCAGACCGACCCCGATTGGGAGTGCATCGTCATCGACGATGGATCTTCCGATCGCGGGTTCGACGTCGCCAGGGAGTTTTCGGCAACCGACGCGCGGTTTCGGCTGTTCGATCGGCGCCATCGGGGCCTCGTTCCGACACTGATGGATGGCGTCGACCATTGTCGGGGTCGATTCGTGGCGCGCATGGATGCCGATGATTGGATGCACCGCGACCGGATCGCCGCCCAGTCTGCTGCGCTCGAAGGCAACCCCGCGCTGGCAGCCGTCGGATCTCGCGTTCGGATCTTTCCGCGACGCGATCTCCGGGACGGGATGCGCGCCTACGAGCACTGGCTCAACTCGATCGATTCTCCACCGAAGATCCGTGCAGAAGCCTTCGTCGAATGCCCGATCGCCCATCCCAGCCTGATGATCCGCAGCGAGGTTCTGCGCGCCCACCCCTACCGCGATTGCGGTTGGGCCGAAGACTACGACCTCGTGCTCCGCTTGCTCGCCGCAGGCCTGGAGCTCGACGTCGTGCCTCGAAGGCTGCTCGCATGGCGAGATCGACCCGAGCGCCTCTCGCGCACCAGCGAGACCTATTCGATCCAGCGCTTCACGGCCTGCAAGGCCGCGCATCTTGCCAGCTCCTTTCTCTCAAACTCGAACGGCTACGCGTTATGGGGTTATGGAGGAACCGGACGCAGCCTGCAACACGCGCTTCGGCAACGCGGCAAGCGGCCGAGCACAATTCTCGAGCTCCACCCGGGCCGCATCGGCAATACCATCGCGGGCGCCCCGGTCGTTCACCCGGACGAGTGGCTTCGCTCGCCACAGCAGCGGCTCGTGGTATCGGTGGCGGGAGCGACGGCGCGCGCCGAAATCCGCGCTGCACTCGACCGAGCGGGATTGTGCGACGGGATCGACTACGTGTGCGCGGCCTGATCCTTCGATTCCTCATCCGCCAGTTCGAACTCCCAGGCGAGAAAAGTCCTCAAATCCTCGGCAGCGGATCGGGCCTGTTCGCGCACATACCCGCTGCCGTCGTGGAGGGCCTTGTCGACGAGCCGCTTGATGCGCTGGGCGTCGAGGCGACCGAAGCGGCGCGCGAGGTGCCCAAATCCGAGCATCGCACTGCCGCGCACCATCGCATTGCGGTGGCGCGCGAGTCGCGCACAACAGTTCTCAGCGAGGGCTCGATCGCCACCTTCGGCCGCGAGTTCGAGGATCCAATCCATCAACTCCACGGGGTCATCCCGCTCGAGCGCCGCCTCCGCAAGCCCAGATTCGTCCAACTTCGGAAGCTCCCCTGTCCGATCGCCCGGGTCCGAGCCGATCAAAATTCAGCCGACCCCGGTACCCGTGGAAATGGAATCACGTCGCGGATGTTTGCCATTCCCGTCATGAACTGAACGATGCGTTCGAATCCGAGGCCGAAGCCCGCGTGGGGGACCGACCCGTAGCGGCGCAGATCGAGGTACCACCAATACGCGGCCTGATCGAGATCCTGGTCGGCCATCCGGCGCTGGAGGACATCCAACCGATGCTCGCGCTGTGAACCACCAACGATCTCACCAACCTTCGGGACCAGGACATCCATCGCTCGAACGGTTCGCTCGTCGTCGTTCAGATACATGTAGAAGGCCTTGATCGTCGCGGGATAATCGGTGACGACGACCGGCTTCCCGATGTGCTTTTCCGTCAGGTAGCGCTCGTGTTCGCTCTGGAGGTCCACGCCCCATTTCACCGGAAACTCGAAACTCTCGCCGCTGCGCTCGAGGATTCCGATCGCCTCGGTGTAGCTGATCCGCTCGAAGGGGGTGTCGACGATGTGTTGCAGGGTTTCGAGCACCGTCTTTTCGATGCGCTCGTTGAAGAACGCCATGTCGTCGGAGCATCGCTCCAGAACACGCGAAATCACGTGCTTCAAGAAAGCCTCCGCGAGATCCACGTTCCCGTCGAGGTCACAGAACGCCATCTCGGGCTCGATCATCCAGAACTCTGCGAGATGCCGGCTCGTATTGGAATT
>JAHEEJ010000175.1 GCA_024640705.1 Deltaproteobacteria bacterium | reverse complement strand
GTTGGCATTGAATTCCCTCGGAATCGGCCACGAGGCGTCCGAAACCTCCTTGAAGGTCATACCCGGTTTCAGCAGATCGATATCGTGTTGGACCTGCTCATACGAATGGGCGTAGAGCCGCTTCTGCTCGTCGGTGGGCTTGTTGCCGCAAAGCCAGGCCCGGGAAATGTCCGCACAGTAGCCGTAGGGCCCGATCAGGTCCGTGTCGAAGCAGACCATGTCTCCCTCTTCGATCACGCGCATCGAGCATTCGTGAAACCAGGGATTGGTGCGATGGCCGGACGTCAGCAAGCGGGTCTCGATCCATTCCCCGCCACGGGCGATGTTGACCTGTTGCAGCAGAGACCAGAGTTCGTTTTCGGTAATGCCAGGTCGCAACGCATTTTGCATTGCCGCCATGCCCTCCTGGCAAGCGTCGATCGTCGCTTTCATGAGAATCACTTCGCCATCCGATTTGATCGAACGAGCGATTTCGGTCACCTCTTGCCCGTCGAAGATCTCGAGCCCGCGGGACCGGAGAGCATCGATCCCCAGGTGAGACAAACGATCCACTGCAAGGCGGCGGTTGCTACCACCGTGCTGCGTTACGATCTCGTTGATCTGGTCGCCAAACCGGGCGGCCCACTGCTCCGATTTCGGTCCGGCTGCGAAATAATAGAAGACATCCATCACCCGGTATTCGTCGATCGTGGGCAGACCTTCGGCCAAGAACGGGTGCTTGGCGTAGTCGAACAGGACCACCGGGCCATCGGTCATCACCAATACACAGCGGGTCTCGTAGTGGGTGCACCAGACCTGCATGTTCGTAGAGTCGGTCGCGTAACGCGTGGCGAGCGGATCGAACAACAAGATACCGACGTAGTCGTGTAGTCTCAGCTGATCCCGAATGCGGCCCAGGCGATACAGCCGCACTTCGTCGAGATCAGTGGGCGGGATCGTGTATTCCATCGCGCCGTGCTGAACATTCGCACGGGGCCGCCGATCGCGTCTCGAATCATCGGTATGCATGTCGTTTCCCAACCGCTGCGGTGTGGTTCCGGGCTTTCCCCACTTGGGAAGCGGGGTAGCGATCGACTGAAAATACCAGGAATTTGCGCTAGCGCTCTCTGAACCAGCTCACTCGCCTCGACCGCACAACCATCGCCGCTCTCGGGAGGGGCGGAAATCGAGCACCAATCCCCCCCCGCTCGGGGCCGGGCGCGCGCTGTCGAACGGCAACGGCTGAAATGTCCCGTACCACTCGCCAAGAATGGCGACCCACCTCGGATCGGTGCGAAAGAAATCCTTGCGCGGCACGCTGGGATTGGCACACTGATTCCCTCCAAACGACCGATAGGCTGGGATAGCCAGCCAGGGCCACCAGGGAGTCCAACGATGAACGTCACGGCGCGCGATGTGATGCAAACCGAAGTGCTCGTACTCAACCAAAGCGACAGCCTTCTCGAAGCCCACCAGTTCTTCCTACGCCACGACATCAGTGGCGCGCCGGTCGTCGACGATGACGGACTGCTCGTAGGCGTCGTGAGCATTAGCGACCTCATGCGGGCCGAGGACGAAGACCACGACGTGAGCCGTACCGTGGCGGACTATTTCTCCGAGTCGTCCGGCTATCCGAATCCCAACTTCGACCTGGACAACTTGAGAGAGGGGCTCTCGGAGATTCCCGTCAGCGAAGTGATGACGCAAGATCCGATCTGCGTCGAGCCAGACTGCCCGATCAGCGAGATCGCGGCGCTGATCCGCAAGCACCGGATTCACCGCGTCCTGGTGGCCTCTCCGGGAGCCGAGGGCGAGCAGGAAATCGCCGGAATCATTTCGCTATACGATCTGGTTTCGCTGCTGGAGTGATCCGCGGCCCGCTCGGGTCGCCACCAACGAATCGCCCCGGCTCACGGCCCCGAGGCCGACGGGCAGCGCGATGTTGCCGCCGCCCGTCTTGTCCACCCCGTTGGCGCCGAATGCCCCTTTACTTGTCGTCAGTGGGCATGGAACTCATCGTACCGTCCCAGGTATCGACTCCCGCAGCAGATTTGTCACCTGTCTCGTCGAACCAGGTAGCGGTCACGTTCTTCTGCTCTGTAAAGAATCGAATGCCATCCTTTCCCATTGTGTGCAAATCGCCAAAAAAGGAATCTTTGTGCCCGGTAAATCCGAAAATTCCAATCGGCACGGGAATACCGACATTGATGCCGACCATACCGGCGTGGGTTCGATACGAAAACTGCCTTGCATAGTAACCGTTCTGTGTGTAGATCGCCGAGCCGTTCGCAAAACGGCTGTTGTTCATGATGGTGATCCCGTCTTCGAATCCCTTCACGCGCTTCACACAAAGCACCGGGCCAAAGACTTCATCGCGGCCAATGCTCATTTCTTCCGTGACGTGGTCGAAAATCGTTGGGCCGACGTAGAAACCTTTTTCGCATCCGGCAGGAACCTGGGGATTGCGACCATCGAGTACCAGTTTGGCGCCTTCCCTGACGCCTGTTTCAATCCAGCCGGTGACGAAGTCGCGGTGCCCGGCGTTGACGATCGGACCCATACCGGTCGACTTTTCGTATGCCGGACCCAGATTGATCTCTTTCGACACCCTGATCAATTCAGTAACCAGCTTGTCTGCGATGCTTTCTTCCACGGCAATTGCAGGCAATGCCATACAACGTGCCCCTGCACAACCCAGATAGGCGTTTACAATCCCCATCGCGGTTCGCTCTAGCTTGCAGTCACCGAGTACCAGGGCGTGATTCTTGGCTTCGGTAAGCGCCTGAACGCGCTTGCCGTTCGCAGCAGCAGTAGCGTAGATGTGACGGCCGATTTTCGTAGAGCCAACAAAACTGACCCCTACGATATCCGGATGCTCGAGCAGAATTTCAGCCTCATTTCTGCCTGCAGTGACGATGTTCAATACCCCGGGCGGAAGCCCGGCTTCAACCCATAGTTCCGCGATGCGCATAGCAGCCTGGGGAACAAAGCTTGCGGCTTTCAGGACAAATGTATTCCCGGTTGCGATGCACAGCGGCGCCATCCAGCCCATCGGAATCATCGACGGGAAATTCCAGGGCGCGATTCCGCCGAAGACGCCCAAGGGATGGTTATACAAAACGGTGTCATAACCACGGGAGATATTCATGATCGAATCGCCCTTCAGGAGATGGGGAATCGCGCATGCATATTCAACGACTTCGGTAACCTTGAGGACATCACCCATGGCTTCATCCCATTTCTTCCCTTCGGAAGCAGCCACGATGTGAGTCAACTCATCGAGATGTTTGTCGAGCAACGCCTTCAATTTGAATAGAACCTGCACTCTCTGGTTGGGCGGTGTATCCGCCCACTCCGGAAATGCTGCCTTTGCCGCTTCGATGGCCGATTCGACTTCTCTCTGGGTGCACTGAGGTGCCCGATGGGTCACCGCGCCGGTCGAGGGGTCGTAGCAATCCATGTAGTGCTTGGTTTTTGATTCGCGGAACTCATTGTTCACGAAATATTTCATTCGAATCGGTTCGTTCGCCATTTCCACTGCTCTCCCGGGCGTTAGTGGTCTAAAGGGACCGTTCAGAATATAACAGCGCGATTCATAGCGTCATGCCTGTTAACTCGTTAACCCTCCGGGCAGTGCGGAAGGGGCAACCCGTCACGCGGCAGCCGCCACGACCCGGCACGCCAAGAATCCAGGCGATTCCCACCAGCGCGATCTCGAAGGGTGAAGCAGCCGAGACAGCCGGCCTGCGGCCTGCCTTCCCTCGGGGTCATTCTCCACCAGTCCAATCGCGAAATTGCGGGCACCGATCCTGGCGTAAATCGGGCCGGCCGGGACGTGGGGGCGCCGCGACGCAGCTCGATACCCTGCGCGAGTCGCTTCTGGACTCGCGCCCGTGGCGAGGGAAGCCCTCGACTTCCCTTTGCGGCGTGGCGCCACCCCCTACTGGGGTCACGCAGCTGGCCAATGCCAGGCGAGAAAATCAGCACAGGTTCGCGATGCCCGACACGCCTGGTCGCTTGCCGCCGGTGGAATCGGCCATTTTTCACCGGTGGAGCGGCTCTGGCAACACCGTAGAGGCGCACGCGCCCTCGACCGCTGGCATGCGAATTGCTCATCCGGCGCGCCGGGGGAGACGGAGGCTGCGGTGGATTCGATTCGATCAATTGTCTGGATTGGCGACGAGCGACTGGCTGTGGCGTTGGCGGCCGACTGCCCGACGCTCGAACTGGTCTGGGAGCGCGACGTCGCGGGAGCGCACGCGCTCCCGCTCGCGGATTTCGATGCGCTGTTGCTCGCTTGCGAAAATTCGAAACAAGCGTTCGAAGCATTGGAGGCTCTCTCCCATCGGCGCCCTCTCCCGCCGATCTTCCTCAAACTCGAATCCGAGGGCGACCTCCCGTTGCACGAGCTTCACAAACGGGGCGCAGCGGATGTCCTCTGCTGCGGCGCAGATCCAACCGCCCGAACGCTGAAGCGAGCGTTATTCCAGGGCATGGCGAAGATCCGCCGCCCCGCGAACGCCCCCGCGGCACCGACGGTTGATCGCTCCCATCGCCGGCCCAGCACGAAGATCATCGGCACCAGTCCGCAGATCGCAGAAGTCCTCGCACTGATCGAGCACGCCAGCAAGTCTCGCGTAACCGTGCTGATCACCGGTGAGACGGGAACCGGAAAAGAACTGCTCGCACGCGAAATCCACGCGAAGAGCTCGATTCGAGACGCGCCTTTCATCGCCGTCAACTGCGCGGCGTTTCCCGAATCGCTGCTCGAGAGCGAATTATTCGGCCACAAGAGAGGCGCGTTCACAGGTGCCGATCGCGACAAATCCGGCCTGTTCGAAGCGGCCGATGGCGGAACTCTCTTCCTCGACGAGATCGGCGAGACCACACGCCCTTTTCAGGCAAAGCTGTTGCGCGTATTACAAGAGAGAGAAGTGCGTCCGATCGGCAGTTCCCGGACGCGCAGGGTCGACGTCCGCGTCATCGCTGCGACCAATCGAAACCTGCGCCGCGAGGCGAGTGACGCCCGGTTCAGGCCCGACCTCTATTACAGGCTCGCTGTATTTCCGATCCACGTGCCGCCGCTACGGGAGCGGCCCACCGACATCCTGCCACTCGCCGACCATTTCCTCTCCCGTTACGCAAAGCGCGACGGGCGGCCGGAAGCGCTCCTATCGAGTGATTCCCGCCACCTCTTGCAAAGCTATGGGTGGCCGGGAAATGTGCGCGAGCTCGAAAACGAAATCCAGCGCGCGCTTGCCGTTTCGGGCTCCGATGCTGAACTCACTCCCGCGCAATTCTCGACCCGCTTGTTCGAACTGCTCGAACCCGTACACGCCGTCGTACAGCCGGGCGATTCGCTGCGCGAGACGCTCGCGCGTGTGGAAGCCTGGCTGATTCGCCACGCACTCGAATCCAACAGCGGCCGCCGCGCCACGACCGCAAGGGGGCTCGGAATCACCCGGGAAGGCCTCTACAAGAAAATGAAGCGCTACGGCATCACGTAGCAGAGATCCGATGACACATTGTCTGCTGCTCGACGCCTGCCTGCGATTGCCGCGACGACGCCGGGCTAAGAGCTGGGCGTCTGATCATCGAGCGCGTAGTTCTTGATGTCGACACGCTGTCCCTGACGCGCGCCCCGAACGGCCACATACTTGCGCTCGCCGAAGATCTCATTCGTCCAGACGGCGTGGCAGTTGTCGCTTGCGTAGTGGGCCGAAATCGAACGCCGGAATCCCTCCGTTCGATTGACGCCCGACCCGTGGAGCAGCAATGGATGGAAGAATACCGTGTCCCCTGGATCCATGATCAGTGGCAACGGTTCGGGAAGGTCGCCCTCACCTGCCCCACGCTTTGCTTCCCAATAGAGAAGGTTCACATATTCCCAGCCCGGGTCAGCGTGCTCACGCAACTCGCCCTTATGGCTTTCGGGAATCGCAAAAAGACAGCCGTTGTCTTCGCGGCAAGGGTTGATCGCCGTCCAGGTCGCGACGATCGCATCAGCCGGACGGAACGGGAAATAAAACAGGTCCTGATGCAGTGGATGGCGACCATCGACGCCCGGCGGCTTGTTGATCAGCATCGTGTGGATCGAGAGCACTTCGCGACCGATCAGGCTCTCGACGCAGTCGAGGAGCGCAGGCTCGAGCGCATAAGCGTAGAGTTCTGGATCCCCCTCGAAGTCCTGGATTTTCGCGATCCCCGCCATCCTGGTGCTCGGTTCGACCGCTCCCTTCGCGACCATCACGTCGCGCATCACCAGCATTCCGCCGGCCGGTGACACGTCACCGCTCACGATCGCTTCGAGCCGCTGCACGTAGCGATCGAGCTTGGCCTGGCCCACCAGGCCGGGGACGACGACAAAGCCACG
Organism: Deltaproteobacteria bacterium; assembly: GCA_024640705.1. Lineage (GTDB taxonomy): Bacteria > Myxococcota_A > UBA9160 > UBA9160 > SMWR01 > JACZVU01. The sequence goes on along the minus strand of JAHEEJ010000175.1, from coordinate 973 downwards.
CTTCCAGTATTCGGCGACCTGTTCTTCGCCAAGTCCGCCAACGACGGAAGCGCCCTTGCTCGACTCGCTCACCACGGATCTCCTCTGGGCTATTGGTTCCAGTGGGTCTGCCGGGCGACTCCGGTGCGCCGGAAGCGCGCTTCCGCGAGCATGCACCACAATTCGAATGCGATGCCCGACGCGAGACAGGCCGACATGCCTGTGGGATCGTATTGCGGGCTGAGTTCCATCAGGTCTGCGCCGATGATATCCAGATCCCCGACGCCGCGGATCAGATCGCGAACTTCGCGGCCCGTCAGGCCAAAAGGCTCTGGCAGCGTCGTGCCGGGCATGCACATGCAGTCGAAGACGTCGGTATCGATCGATAGATAGGCGCGGCTGTCGCCGACCACCTGGTGGATCTGCTCGATCACCGAGGCCGCACCGCGCTGCTGAAAATCCTCCGCGTAGATCACCGTCATGCCCGAGTAGATCGAAAAATCAGCCCTCGGAACGCCGCGCCCGCGCAAACCGATCTGGATCGTTTTTTCCGGATCGATGTAGCCCTCCACCGACGCCACCTGGAACAGCGATGCATCACTGACGCGCGTGCCGCCGAAATTGCTCGCCGTATCCGCGTGCGCGTCGAGGTGGATCAACGCCAGCGGCTCTTCACCATCGCGGGTCAGCGCCTTGAGAATCGGGAACGTGCAGGTGTGTTCGCCACCGATCGATAGCGGAACGACGTCATGGGCCTTGATCTCCTGATAGACGACCTCGATCGCATCCAGATAGGAACTCAGATTGTAACTGTCGTTTTCACATTCGACGTCGCCCCAATCGATGATGTTGCACAAGTCATACGGGCATATTTTCGTGTAGTGATGGACCAGATTGCGATCGAGCGACCAATAGCGCACGGCCTCTGGACCCTTGCGGGTGCCAGGGCGGGGATTGGGAACGCCGAGATCGAGCGGAATCCCGATGATCGCGA
>JAHEEJ010000174.1 GCA_024640705.1 Deltaproteobacteria bacterium | reverse complement strand
CCCAGGACCTGCTCATTGCGCGGGATACGGACAAAGTCATCGAACTGACCAAGAAATTGATTGCCGACGGTCATAATCCGCTGGAATTGATGGACGAAGCCTTCATCCCGGCCATCACTGAGGTCGGCGAACTCTTCGCCTGTGGCCAGATGTTCCTGCCTGAGCTGATCGAGGCAGCCGAGTCGATGAAAGCTGCCACCGAAATCGTCAATGCAGCGCTCGAAACCAGTGCCACCGAGCAAAAAGAGAAGAAGATCGTCGTGCTGGCAAGTGTAGAGGGTGATGTGCACGATATCGGCAAGTGCATCGTCGTTTCGCTGATGAAGGCCAACGGCTTCGAAGTGCACGATCTGGGCCGCGACGTCAGCGCACAGGCCATCATCGAGAAAGCGGTCGCAGTCAATGCCGACGTGATCGGCACGAGCGCCCTGCTCACGACGACGATGGCCCAGCAGAAGGTCCTGGAAGATGCACTGCGAGCTGAAGGAATCCGCGATCGCTTCAAGACGATCATCGGGGGAGCTCCCGTAACAGCGCGCTGGGCGACCAAGATCGGCGCGGATGCGTATGCGGAAAACGCTCCGGACGGCATTGCCAAAATCAGGGAAATGCTCGCCTGAAACTGGGCTCGAAGGAGAACGATACGGCGGCAACTCGGACGAGTTGCCGCCCCCACCCGGACCCACCTTTTCCACCAGACACCTCCTGAATCCAGCTCAGAAGTGCGCTGCCGCCCCGCTACGCCGTTCATCCCAGGTATCCGATAAGATCCGGCGACATACGGACCCCCGCGAACCGCCTTTTCAGCCTGCACGATCGGAGGTGCTCGTTGCGCTCGGCCAAAGATCGCATCAGCCGGCTCCAGAACATCGGCATCGTGCTTCTTCTGGTAGGGGCAACGGTCGCAATCTACGCGCAGTCGTTCCGCTTCGGCTCTGTCGGTTTTGACGATCCGGAATACCTCGCTGGCAACAGCCACCTCGAAAACGGGTTGAGCGTCGAGGGGGTGAAGTGGGCGTTTACGACGCCCGCCATATCGAACTACATCCCGCTGACCCTTGTTTCCCACATGCTCGACCGCACGCTGTTCGGTGACAACCTGGGCAGATACCACCTGACGAACGTCGCACTCCACGCTCTCAGTTCCGCCCTCCTGTTTGGCGCGCTCTTTTCGATGACCGGCGCGCGCTGGCGTAGCGCAACCGTGGCGATGCTGTTCGCCGTCCACCCGCTGAACGTCGAATCCGTTGCCTGGATCTCCGAACGCAAGAACGTCCTGAGTACGGTCTTCTGGATGCTATCCATGTGGAGTTATGTGAGCTATGCGAGAAGGCCAGGCGTAACGCGCTATCTGGCGGTGGCCCTACTGCTCGCGCTGGGGCTTCTCGCAAAACCGATGCTCGTCACGCTCCCCCTCGCACTGCTGCTTCTCGATTACTGGCCACTCGATCGCATCCACTGGGGGAAACCGCAGGCGGACAGGCAGATCCCCTCTTTTGCACCGCGCTCGTTAGGCGCCTTGATCGTCGAAAAGCTGCCTCTGTTGGCAATCTCGGCGGCGGCGAGTATCGCGACCTATCTCGCTCAGAGTCGCGGGTTTGCCGCGACCGAGACGCTCAGCCTGATCGAGCGCCTCGCAAACGCCGCGGTCGCCTACGCGCGCTATCTGGGCAAGGTCATCTGGCCGTCAGGCCTGACGATCCACTATCCGCATCCCTATCTGCCCGAAATGGGCGGTGTCCCGCTCGAAGCCTGGCAGGTCACAGGCGCGGTGGTGCTCTTGCTCGGCCTGACGGTTCTCTCGATCGTGGCGGTGCGCCGGCGCTATCTGGCCGTGGGTTGGTTGTGGTTCCTCGGAACCCTCGTGCCGACGATTGGCCTCGTGCAGGTGGGGCACCAGGCGCTCGCGGACCGCTACACCTACGTACCCGCAATCGGTCTGTTCCTGGCGGTGTCATGGGCGGGTTCTGAATGGATCGAGCGCCTGCGAAATTCGAACCCCGCATCGGCTCGTGCGATGTGGGCGGTTGCGGCTGCGGGCATCGCGGCACTCGCGGTGGCCTCGTGGCATCAGACCGGCTACTGGCGGAATTCGATTTCACTCTTCGAACACACCCTCGCCGTCATCCCGAAGAACCCCAAGGTCCGCTACGACCTCGCCAACGAATACCGGGCACGCGGCGACATGGACGCGGCGATCCGAAACTACCGGATCGCACTCGAAACCGACCCCAATTCGCTCCGTACGCTGGCCAATCTGGGCGGCGCACTGAATTCCAAGGGGGAATACGACGCCGCGATCGACACCTGCAAATCGGCATTGAGCCTCAACCCTCGATACGCGCACGCCTACAATAATCTCGGAGTCGCCTTGCAAATGAAAGGCGAGCATGAATCTGCGATGGCCAGTTTTCGCCGCGCCATCGAGTTGGACTCCGGACAGCCCGATGCACACAGCAACCTCGCGAAAGCGCTCAGCTTGCAGGGAAAGTTCGAAGAGGCGATCACACACTTCCGCGAGGCCCTCGAGAACCCCGCGGTGGCGCGCGATCCGGGCACCGCGATTGAGCTCGGAAACGCGCTTTTCAATTTCGGTCGGATTGAAGCAGCCGAAGCGGCCTACCGGCGCGCAATCGAACTCGATCCAGGGAATCCACACGCGCAGAGCAATCTCGGCGTGACGCTTACCAGGCAGGGGAAACTCGACGAGGCGATCGCTCACTTTCGAATCGCGATTGCGGCGTCGCCCGACTTCGCGGCCGCCCACAACAACCTCGGCGACTGCCTGCGCGCGCAGGGAAAGATCGACGAGGCCGTCGAGGCGTATCAGGATGCGTTGCGCGCAGATCCGGGCTTCGCGCCGGCGGCCAAGAATCTCGAAAACGCGAAGAAGTCGCTGAATCCGCCTGGCGCCGCGCATTTCCGCTAGACCGCAATGGCCATTCGGCGATGGCAGCGCACAGCCACCTGCGCCGCGCCGAATCACAGGGTTTTGGTAACGCTCGATTCTCGTGCGCCAGAATGATCCGGGATTTCACTCCGCGCTGCGCTGTCTGCGTTGCGCGAAATACAGAGCCAGCCAGAGGCCGACGCCCAGGCCGGACAGGGCCAGACCGATCCGGCGAGAGCGAGGGGGGCGGTGAGTCAACTCGAAGATTCCGCCGGGCGCCGGTACCTGCACGTCGATTCCGCCCATGCGATTGGGCGCTAGGGGGATCGAAACGCCGTCGAGTTCGGCTTCCCAACCCGGAAAATGCCAGCGCGCAAAGCGAAGTCGCGTACCCGCCGGCGCATCGACGCGCAGCGAAATCCGCGAGCCCCTCTCTTCGAGCAGCTCGAACTGCGCTTCGGGCTTGGCGGCGAGCACGCTTCGACCCCCTGCCCCCGCCTCCCGCTTCCACACCGCTGGTTTCGCGCCGCGCGGCAGGTACTCGTCGAGGACGCTGACGTTGAGCGCGCTCCTTCGCAGCTTTTCGGGTTGTGTCGCCTTCACGATCGTCTTGGCGTGCAGCGGGGACAGAGGCTGGTAATCGGACAGGTGAGGCCAGGCGTTGGCAACACAGAGCGCGAAGACGGCCACTTCGACGCCCGTGCGAACCCGATTGGAATAACGCGAGAGAAGCGGAGCGACTGCAATCCCCGCTGCTACCGCGGTGACCAGCGCAAGCGGCCCCATGAAGCGCCACGGGAACTGCATGAAGCGCAGCCAGGAGATCGATTCCCAGAGCGGCGTCGAAACGCGAAATTGCAAACCAATGAAGATCAGCGCAGCAGTCAGCAGCCCGAACAAGAATCGCCGCCCCGCAAACGCGTCCCCGTAGTGCCGAACCGCTACCCACGCCGAAAGAGCGAGCATCACCGGAGCCAGTGCGCCGGAACTGAAGGCGCGCGTGTAACCAAAGAACTCACTGAGCGGCTTCCACTGGTTGTGAAAATCGAACTTTCCGCGCGTCAATTCGTCGATCTGGATGGCATCGCGAAGCGTCAAAGCGGGCAGCCAGAAGAACGCTGCGATGAGCAGGCCTAACGCAACGCCCGCCGCCAGCGCCGACTGGGTGCGTGCCGCCTTTCGCCAACCGTACAGCCAGGGCGCGCCGCCCAATAGAAGCGCGAGACAGATCAGCGCGGTCAGGTTGTGGCTGAGGATCGACGCCGCGAGCGCGCCTGCGACGACGAACGCCCCCCGCAGCGGCTGGCGCCCGAGCCGCATCAACCCCACCAGCGCGAACGGCAACAAGCACAGAGCTATGAATTCCGCGTTGGCATTGCGAATCAGCTTGTCGCCGATCAGATAGGGGTGGAGGGCGAAGACGGTTGCCGCAATTCGCCCACCTCTTGGATCGGCTGCTGGGATGACATCAAAAACCCGCCGGACCGCAAAGACACCGATGAACGAAAACAGAACCAGCACCGCCGATGCGCCCGCGGCCGCGGAGCCGAACACACTGGACGCCAGGTTTGCCAATGCCACGAAGGCCGGGGCGTAGAAGAGAAAGACCGGCGAGCCGTACCCCCCGTAGAGATTGGGGGCCCAGTGCGGCGGGAATTGGCCCTCGTGCAGTGCGTGGGAAAACTCGGCCACGCGCGCAAGTTCGTACGTCCAGTCGTGCCCTTCCGGAAAACCGCCAACGATCAGCGGAGCGCACGAAACCAGCGCTGCGAAATACGGAATGGCCTCGAGCCAGCGGTCCTTTCGACTCATCTCGAACTCCGCAGCAGGTCGATTGGATCCCCTTTTGCCTCAGATGGCGGGACCCTGTCAACCGCATCCAGGTGTAACACACCACAGGCTGCGTTCGGATTCGGTCCTCCGGCCGCCAGATTCGCGTATAGGGTGTTTCACTCAAGACCCTACTGTGAAATTCCGATTGATCCCAAACAGGGGCCCTTCTCGAATCCAGAGGGTCGAGAAAATTCACAAGACAGCGGAATGGAAACCAACGTTTACATCTTCAGCCTGATCGCCGCCCTGATCTATCTGGCGGTAGGCATTCGCTTGTTCATGCTGAGCCGGCGCACGCGTGGACGCCCGGAATACCTTCTCGCGCTGACCTACCTCTGCACGGGCTTTTCCTACTGTCTCTACGAGCTCCCCAGCATGTTCGAACTAGACGCGAACTGGATTTCGATTCTGGCTCGGATCATCTACAGCGTCGGAATCATCCCCCTCCTGCTCTTTACCCGAGATGTGTTTCGGAGCGATTCTCGCTGGGCCAATGCACTCGTCTGGGCCATTGCGCTGAGCCTGTTCGCCGGCGTCTTCTTTTCGACACTCGATGGCGACATCGAAGGATTGATCGTCAGCAGCCCCTGGTTCTGGTGTGATTGGATCGGCTACACGGTTCCCTACATCTGGATCAGCGCAGAAGCCCTGATCGCCTACCGCGCTGCACGCAAGCGGCTGAGGATGGGTTTTTGCGAACCCGACGTCGTCAATCGATTCCTGCTCTGGGCGCTCTTCGGATTTCTTGCAGCTCTCGCGAGCATTTTGATCGTTCCCCTGTATCTGGAATTCGCAGCGACACAGGTCTGGGCGGACTGGGGTGACTATTGCGCGGGTGGGTTCGAGGCGGCAGCGACCGCGGTGCTCTGGCTTGCCTTCTTTCCACCCGCGTTCTACCGGCGCTGGGTCAACCGCGCAGCGGCCACTCCAGCAGACCCCGCGCACTGACGAACGCAGGCTTCTACACGCCACCGAAGAATTGTGATAAACCCTCGGGCACCGAGATGCCGATGCCCCGCTTCCTCACGCTCTGCTGCTGCGCAATCCTCACAGCGGCTTGTTCCGACAAGGCGCCCGAGCCCTGGAACGCGCGGGAAATGAACGAACTGTCCGAGCAATTTAGCCACATCGCTGAGGCCTACGCGGTCGTCGATGTCTGCATCCCCATGATCGATGCCGACAAGGACGCAAAGCGCCGCGTCCTTTCCAAGATCGAAGTGCGCCACTATTCGAAGCTTTCCCAGATGAATACCGAAGCCGAACTCGCAAAATTTCTCGCCCACCACAGACAGACCGGTGGCACCGACGAGCAGGCTGCGACCCTGGACCGGATCTATCGCGATTCCCATCGAGCGGCCTCACAGCTGCTGACATCGCTCGACGGCTGCGTGGAGACCGTTATCGACTATGTGAACACGATCCTCAACACCAGGGTTTCAGCCACTCCCTAAATACCCGGGCAGGTGGTGATCGCCGCTAGCGGGCCGAAGCCACGCGCTCGTCGACCGAGAGGTCGACGACGAGACCGGAATGATCCGAGCCTCGGATCGCGACGACCCGGAAGTCGTCGACCCGCAGACCGCTGCCAAAGCAGTGATCGATCCGGAGCAGCGGCGGCCCGCCCACCCAGCGCGCCCAGGTTCGCGCGGGCTTTGCGCTGCGGCTGCGCGCATGGCTCAGCGCCAGATCCTCCACGCGTTCGGCGACCACCCGGTAAAGGGGCCACGCGGGGGTGGCGTTGAAGTCGCCCAACACCGCGCGCGTTCTCCCCGGCGTTTCATCCAGGTATTCGACCAGGCCGCGGCACTGCTCCCTTCGATGGCTGAACCGGGCCCAGGCCTGCCAGCCAAAAGAGGGCGAGGCCATGTGGACGTTCACGATCTCGAGTCCGCCCGTCAGCGCGGGCCAGTGCGCGGGGTCGAGTCGCGCGATCCGCGCATCTCGATACGCGAGTGGCACGCGATCGAACTCTGCAGGGTGGCGCAGCGCGATCCCCATGCCGGTGAAGTCGCGCGCGGGCTCGAATCGCCCATGCGGCAACGCGCTCGCCAGCGCGTGAGCCTGCTCGGGCGCGAGTTCCTGCGCGACGACGACGTCGGCGCCACTGCTCCGGACCAGATCCGCAAAGGCCTCGGGATCCGCTCGTCCATTCATCAGATTTCCCGAAAAGACGCGAAGATGGGATCCCATTTTGCCTGCGATCAACCTCCGGTCGCTACTTCGGCGGACCGCTGCCGAGATCCGAGGAGAAGCGCCGACGGAAGACGCGATCCGCGCGAGACCGACGCGGCGAACCCGCGAGAACCTAGACCGGCCGGAAGGGGTCGATCCGGGCGATGGTTTCATCGCGCCCCGGTCCGACGGAGATGATCTCCACCGGAACGCCCACGAGCGCCTCGACACGCTCCACGTAGCTCCGCGCTGCGCTCGGGAGATCCTCGTAGCGACGACATCCCGTGATGTCCTCGTCCCATCCGGGCAGGGTTTCGTAGACGGGCTCGGCTCGCTCCAACTCCGCGAGCGTCATCGGAAAGTCATTCTTCAACTTGCCATCCACGCGATACGCGGTGGCAATCCGAAGCTCGCCGAGTCCGGAGAGCACGTCGAGTTTGTTCATCGCGAGCGCAGTGAG
>JAHEEJ010000010.1 GCA_024640705.1 Deltaproteobacteria bacterium | reverse complement strand
GCCTTTCGATAGCTCTCCTGCGCGGCGGCGACACCACTGCCGGGCTCGACGGGAATCCCCGCATCCCGCATCGCCATCTCGACACCCGAGATCGCGCCGAGGCACATCAGGTCGTTGAGATCCCCCAGGTGGCCGATTCGGAACACCTTGCCCGACAGCTGCATCAGGCCCGCTCCGAGAGCGAGGTTGTAGGTGTGATAGGCGTTGTGAATCACCGCCTTCGCGTCATGGCCTTCGGGAACGAAGACTGCGCTAACGGTATCGGACTCCCACTCGGGGCCCTTTGCGCACAGCGACATGCCCCAACCGCGAACCGCGGCGCGAACGCCATCGGCAAGCCGGTGGTGGCGTGCGAAGACATTGTCCAAGCCTTCTTCGAAGAGCATGTCCAACGACTCGCGCAGGCCGTAGAGCAGCCCGAGCGCCGGCGTGTAGGGAAACCAACCGTCGGCATTGGTTTCGCGCATGTCGTCGAAGTCGAAGTAGCAGCGGCTCAGCCCTGCCCGCTTGCGCGCCTCGAGCGCCTTGGGGCTCGCGCAGACGATGCCCAATCCCGCGGGCAGCATCAGCCCCTTCTGCGATCCGGTCACCGCACAATCGACTCCCCACTCGTCCATGCGGAAGTCGATGCTCCCGATCGAACTCACGCCGTCGACGAAGAGCAGCGCCGGGTGCTTGAGATCATCGAGCACCTTGCGCACACCGGCCAGATTGCTCGTGACGCCGGTTGCAGTTTCGTTATGGCAGGCCAATACGGCGCGGATCTCGTGTTGCTCGTCTCGCTCGAGAACCTTGCGATACTGCTCCAACGGCACACCCTCGCCCCACTCCACTTCGAGTGCATCCGTCTTCAGGCCGAGGCGTTCGCACATGTCGATCCAGAGGTGACTGAACGTCCCGAACCGGGAACACAGCACCCGATCCCCGGGAGCCAGCGTGTTGAGCAGTGTGGCCTCCCACGCGCCGGTACCGCTGGAGGGGAAGATGAAGACCTCCCCATCCTCGGTCTTGAAGAGCTTCTTCAAGTCCTGGAGCAGAGGCTTGCTGAACTCCGGAAAGTTCGCGCCTCGGTGATCGACCATCGGCTGCGAGAGCGCTCTCAACACCCGATCGGGCACATTGGTGGGCCCCGGAATGAACAGGAAGTGTCTACCTTGATCCATTTTCTGACTCCGTTTTTCGTTGCCCGCCTGATGTGCGCACTGCGCCCGAACGGGATTGATGATTGAGTTCTAACCGTTCGAGCCGATGACCTCTGCCTTGCGAACGAGAACTTCTGCCTGCCGGATCGAAGCGAGATCGATCAGCCGACCATCGAGCGTCACCGCACCGCGGCCTTCGCTCTTCGCCTCTTCCATTGCACTGATCACCCGCTTTGCGCGCGTGACTTCTTCTTCGCTCGGGCTGAAGATCTGGTTGACGATGTCGACCTGCGAGGGGTGGATCGCCCACTTGCCCTCGCAACCCAGCACTGCCGAACGCCGCGCCTGGGCGGTAAACCCGTCGGCGTCCGAGATGTCGCCGAACGGGCCGTCTACCGCGCGAAGCCCATTGGCCCGCGCCGCGACGACCATGCGGGCAACCGCGTAGTGCCACATGTCGCCCCAGTGCAGCTCACGCTTGCCGTTCTCGTCGGCGTGGGTGAGCACCGAGTAATCCGGGTTCGGTCCACCGATGTTGATCGTGCGAGCCTGTGTCGAAGCCGCGTAATCGGCCACACCAAAGTGCAGCGATTCGTTCCGCGTGCTCGCGCTGGCGATCTCGTGCACGTTCTGCATGCCGAGTGCGGTCTCGATGATCATCTCGAAGCCGATGCGCTTCGTGTAGCCCTTCGCGATCTCGATCTGGTTGACCAGCGCATCGACCATGTAGATGTCCGATGCCGTACCCGCCTTCGGGATCATGAAGAGGTCGAGCTTGTCACCCGCCTGCTCCATCACGTCGACCACGTCGCGGTACATGTACTGGGTATCGAGGCCGTTGATCCGGACCGAAACGGTCTTGCCGGTCCAGTCGAGTTCGTGAAGCGCCTCGATCACATTCTTGCGTGCCTGCTCCTTCTCGTCGGGAGCAACCGCATCTTCGAGGTCCAGGAAGACCACATCCGCCGAACCCTTCGAGGCCTTCTCCATGAACGTGGGGTTGCTGCCGGGAACGGCCTGCTCGGAACGGTTCAGGCGGGCCGTGCACTGGCTTACGATCTTATGGCTCATTTACTTTTCTCCTTCGAGTTGTCCTGTCTTCAATCGGGCGCGCAGCCTAGCTTCGGGAAGCCGGGTCGGCAACGCTCAGTTCGTTCGCCTATCGCCGTGATAGACCACGATACGTGCCCCCTGCGTCTGACGTCCGTTGTCGTAGCCGACGATGCGAACGTAATGCCCAGGGAATTCCTTACGACAAGCGGTGATCTCGGTGAAAATTGCATCCACATTGCACTCGCCGAAAAACGGGAGTTTCCACATGTACCAATAGTGTTCCGTCGCGCGATCCGTCTCGACGTGCTCGATCACCGGATTCCAACCTTGTTCGATGATGTACTCGATCTGCTTTCGAACCCGCGCGGCATCCATCTCCGGCAGATACGAAAACGTTCCGAGTTTCCGGCTGGTCGGGCGGGTCATGCGCGAGGTGTAACTGCGAAACGGGTTCATCTCCCCCTCCCCCCTTGCTGCTGGACGACGGGCTCGCCGGTCGCTACGTCGAGCTTGTCGACCGTGTCGTATTCGAAACGGACTTCCTTCCAGGTCTTCATCGCCTCTGCCAGCTCCGGGCTGTTCCGCGCAGCACCCTCGAGGATGTCCGTCCCTTCCTTTTCGAGATCGCGGCCCTGGTTTCGGGCCTCGACGCACGCCTCGAGCGCAACCCGGTTTGCGGACGCACCCGCCGAGTTTCCCCAGGGATGTCCGAGGGTCCCACCGCCGAACTGGAAGATGGAATCGTCACCAAAAATGCTGAGCAATTCGGGAATGTGCCAGACGTGGATTCCGCCCGACGCGACCGGAAACAAACCGGGCATCGATCCCCAGTTCTGTTCGAAGAACAGGCCGCGCGAACGATCTTCGTAGACGAAATCCTCGCGCATCTGATCGACCCAACCGAGAATCGCGTGTCGATCGCCTTCCAGCTTTCCGACGACGGTACCCGAGTGCAGGTGATCGCCCCCCGAAAGGCGCAGACATTTGGCCAGAACCCGGTAGTGGATTCCGTGGTGGCGGTCTCGGTCGATCACCGCGTGCATCGCCCGGTGGATGTGGAGCAACATCCCGTTTCTGCGACACCAGTTTGCGAGAGAGGTGTTCGCCGAGAATCCCGCCGTCAGGAAATCGTGCATGATGATCGGCATGTCGAGGGACTTGGCGTGCTCTGCGCGCTCGAACATCTCCTCGACGGTTCCGGCCGTTACGTTCAGGTAGTGCCCCTTGCGCTCGCCGGTTTCATGCTGCGCGGTGTGCACGGCTTCGGCGACGAATTCGAAACGGTGACGCCAGCGCATGAAGGGCTGGCTGTTGACGTTCTCGTCGTCCTTGGTGAAGTCGAGGCCGCCGCGCAGGCATTCGTACACCGCACGGCCGTAATTCTTTGCCGAGAGTCCGAGCTTCGGCTTGATGGTCGCCCCAAGCAGCGGGCGGCCATACTTGTTCAACAGGTCGCGCTCGACCTGGATTCCGTTCGGCGGCCCACCGCAGGTCATCACGTAGTGCAACGGAAAGCGCACATCCTCGAGCCGGATCGCGCGCAGCGCTTTGAAGCCAAAGACATTGCCGACGAGGGATGTCAGCACGTTGACGATCGATCCCTCTTCGAAGAGTTCGATCGGATAGGCGACGAAGACATAGAAACAGCTGGGGTCAGCCGGAACTTCCTCGATCCGGTAGGCCCGGGCCTTGTAGTAATCGACGTCCGTCATGTGGTCGGTCCAGACGGTGGTCCAGGTACCCGTCGAAGACTCGGCGGCGACCGCCGCAGCGATTTCTTCGCGTTCGGTCCCCTCCTGAGGCGTGATCTTGAAGCACGCGAGCACGTCCGTATCGATGGGCTCGTAATTCCCATCCCAATACGTGTCGCGGTAGGCGTGAACGCCCGCGTTGTAACCGCCCTGATTCACCTTGCACTGCTCCTTCGGCTCAATGCGTTCTTCAGACCGCGTGAATGCCGTGTGCGGCCTTGACCATGTGGTACGCGACCAGCAACTCGGTCAAGACGAGCGGATGACTGATGCGGGACTCGCCATCGACATCCGTAAATTCTCCGACGTGGTTGTTTCGCATGTGCGGCGCTTCCGGGAGCATTTCCCAGAAGAGATTCTCGAGACCCTCGGCGGCTTCCTCCGAGATCCCACCCGAGATCCCGAGCACATCGACCGGTTTGCCATCTCGATCCCGGCACAGTTCGAGGCTGAGCCCGTTTCGGGCTCCGGCTTCGATCAGCGGGCTGAGGTCGGGATGGGGAAGTGTCGGCCGCAGCAGATGGTGTACGTCGAGGTGAGCGCCCGTCTCGGAGTCGTCGTTCTTCGGCGGATAGAAATTGATCACGATGTCCGAGAACGTCCGTTGCGGCTGGATGAAGCGCAGTCGGTCCTCTTCGCGACGCTTCAGTTCGTCCTGGGCCTCTTCGCTCGTATATCCGCGCAGGTTGCAATCGCGCCAGAGTTTCCATTTGATCCGAAGCGCTTCGTCGGGTTCCATGAAGACCTTCACGTCGAAGCAGTCGCGCATCGCGCGGGTGTGATATCCGAGCAGGCCCTCGACGATGATGTAGGGCCGCGGCGCCAGATACTGGGCGGGCTCGAGGGTGCCGAGCTTGTGATTGTAAATCGGCTTGAGGATCGGTTGATTGCGCCGCAGCAGCTGCAGGTGTTGCTCGAGAATCTCGATCTGATTGCTGTCGGGGTGCAGTGCGGTGATGCGCCGCTCCGCGCGCTCTGCGCGCGAGTAGCTGTGGTAGTCGTCCGAACAGATGATCAGGACCTGCTGATCGCCGAGGATGCGCGCGATGCCCGTCGCAAGCGTCGTCTTGCCCGCTGCGGAATCGCCGATGATGCCGAGCAGCACCGGCCGGTCGACCCGCGGCCGACCGGGCGCAACCGCGCCTGTGCGATTCTCAGGCATTCGATGCGATCCTTCGCCAGGTGGTTTGAAGCTGACTTTCGCCTGTGGAACCCGCGATCTTCAGCGTCTGTACGCGATCGCGACCCTCGACGCGCTCGACTCCCTCGAGCAGCAGGCCGGTCGTGATCCCCGTCGCACAGAAATAGGTATCTGTCGACGTCACCAACTCTTCCGCCGGAATCCAACGCGTGATGTCGAGACCGGCCCGCTTGACGGCCGCCTGTTCGCTCTGAAGCTGCGGGTCGATCCGTCCCTGAAATTCGGCCCCGAGGGCGCGCGCCGCGCAGGCCGAAAGGATTCCCTCGCGAACGCCACCGGAACCCATCAATGCGTCGACACCGGAGTGGGGCAGCGCGGACAACAGGGCACCGGAAACGTCACCCGCCGGGAGTGAAGTCACCTTGGCGCCCGACTCCAGGATCTGATCGATCAACGCGCGATGTCGCGGTTTCTCCAACACGAAGATCGTGAGTTCCTCGATCTCCTTCCCGAGCAACTTACCGAGAGCCGCGAGTTTCTCGGCGACCGGCCAACGGGGATCGATCTGCCCCTTCGCGGCGGGCGGCGCTGCGAACTTTTCCATGTAGAGAGCCGGCGACGGCACCCGCATCGCGCCCACGGGTGCGAGCGCGAGCACGGTCATCGCGTTCGAGAGGCCATCGGCGAGATAGGTCGTACCCTCACCGGGATCGACGGCGAGGTCGAATTGGGGATCCCGCCGGTCACCGCCGATGATCTGACCGTCGTAGAGGTCCGAAACCTCCCCCTCCCGCCCCTCTCCAACTGCGACGCGAACCGCGAACGGGAGTCTGGCCAGCGCCTCGCTCATCGCGTGCGCGGCCGCTCCGTCGACGCTCTCGCCGCGTCCGCAACCGATCTGCTCGAAGGCCGCGCGCGCGGCAGACTCCGTTGCGTTGCGCAGCGCTGCGAGGATCTGCGGGGTCTGGTCTTCGCTCATGGATTTCCCACCGCGTCGTTTGAGGCCGGATCTGTGGTGAAGTTGGTACCGGGACAAGACCCTACGCGAAAAAGATGCCGAGCATGAACGCCCAACCGGGTCGATCAACGAAATCATTCGGACAGGCAAAAAACCACCCGAATGGGTAGGCGCTAGCTGTTTTCCGAGACGTAGAGCGCAACCGCCTGTGCGCGGTTGCCGATCCCAAGCTTCTCGTAGACGTTTTTGAGGTGGAACTTCACCGTCTGCACCGAGATCTCGAAGCGGGCGGCGAGCTGTGCATTGCTGTTGCCCTCGCTGAGCGCCGCCAGCAATTCGCGCTCCCTCGGCGTCAGCGACGACAACGGGCAGCTGTGGAGCCCCCGGACGTCGACGAATGGAAAGATCATCTGCCCCGTCGCCACCCGGACGACACTGTCGAGCAGTTGGCTCGGGGGCTCGCTCTTCGTACAGAATCCCGCACCGCCGAGCCGCATCGCCTGGCGCGGGATGTCGCTGCTCGGGTCTCCTGTATAGATCACGACCCGCGGCGCATCGGAGCGGTCGCGCAGCTGATCGAGCACGCCGCGACCTCCAATCCCGGGCATCACCCAGCCCACGATGCCGACCTGGAACGGCTGTTGATCGACGAGGGCCAGGAACTGCTCGCCGTTTTCAGCGACGCCAACGAGCTCGAAGCGCTCGTCTTCATTGAGCAAAGCCTGGAGTCCCGCGCGAACCAGGGAACTCTTGTCCGCGACCACCACAGAGATAGGGGTTCCGTTCACCGTCAGCATGTGGTGGCAACTCAATCATCGACTTGATCTTCTCTGTGGTTCGATTCGGAGGGTAACGCATCGGAAAGCCCGCCTCCCCCGGGGGAGCGATGCGCCGACCCCATAGGATACGGACAACCTCAAATGGAGGTCAAGCGCCCATTTTAGATCTGCGCGGGCCCCTCAACCAGAGCCCTCCCCGACTCCATTCTCGCCCCCCCCACTCGTCACCCGCCGGGCCCTGGACGCGCGCTACGCTCGTCCCCCGATGGCAGAGCAAATCCGGACTTCCTGCCCGCGAGACTGT
Source organism: Deltaproteobacteria bacterium (assembly GCA_024640705.1). GTDB lineage: Bacteria > Myxococcota_A > UBA9160 > UBA9160 > SMWR01 > JACZVU01. The sequence continues at coordinate 19,866 of JAHEEJ010000010.1, read as the reverse complement.
TACGACGGCTGCGGAATCCTCGTCGAACGGGCGGCTGGGCGAATCACTCGAGTGCTCGGCGACCCGGATCATCCCGTCAGCCGCGGCAAGCTCTGCCAGAAATGCGCGCTCGCCTACAACGGGGTCTGGCGCGATCCGGAGGCGAGGCTCCAGCGCCCGCTTCGGCGCCGCGATTCGAAAGCCAGCAACGGCTTCGAACCCATCTCCTGGGACGATGCACTCGCGGAAATTGCCGCGCAGCTCGGCCGGGCGATCGAAAGCCACGGACCGGAATCCATCTTCCACGCCCATTACACGGGCACCTGCTCGCTGCTCGCGAGCGAATTTCCACTGCGCTTCTTCCACCGCCTCGGCGCCACGGATGTCGAGCCGGATACGATCTGCAACAACGCGGGGCACGAAGCCCTGGGCTACGTACTCGGAACCTCGGTCGACGGCTTCGACCCGAAGACGATTGCAGACAGCCGCTGCGTGATGGTCTGGGGCGCCAACCCCTCCGCGTCGGCTCCGCACGCCCATTCGCAGTGGTTGCGAGAAACCTCTGCGCTGGTGATCGTGGTCGATCCCGTACGCCACGCCACTGCCGAGTGGGCGGACATCCACCTGCAGCCGTTCCCGGGAACCGATGCGGCGCTTGCGTTCGGCATGATGCACGTGATCCGCCGCGAGGGCCTCATCGATGAAGGCTTCGTTTCGGCGCACACCGTCGGTTGGGAGGAGATCGAGCCGCTGATCGAAGCGTCGACACCGCACCGGACCCAGGAGCTGACCGGCGTTCCGGTCGCCGCCATGGAAAAAGCCGCGCGCCACTACGCGACGGGCCCATCGCTGCTCTGGCTCGGCCAGGGCCTCCAACGCCAACCCCGGGGCGGGAACGTGATGCGCGCGTGCGCGGTTCTGCCCGCGATCACGGGGAATCTGGGCAAGCCCGGCACGGGGGTCTGTTATCTAAACGGCGACGGCCCGCGCCAGATCGACTCCGACTACGTGAGCGCGGTGCACCTCAAACGCGCGCCAACTCCGACGATCAGCCACATGGATCTCGCCGACGCGCTCGCAGACCCCGAGCGTGCGCGCGCCTTCTTCTGCTGGAACATGAACGTCGCGGCTTCCGCGCCGCGTCAACGGGAGCTGCGCAGTGCGCTCTCGCGCGAGGATCTCTTCACCGTCGTCGTCGATCTGTTTCAGACCGACACCGCGGACTTCGCCAACATCGTGTTGCCGGCCGCGAGTTTTCTCGAATTCGACGACATCATGACGCCTTACTTCTACCTCTACGTCTCCGCACAGGTGAAGGTCGACGAACCGCCCGGCGAAGCGCTGCCAAACCCCGAAATCTTTCGCAGGCTCTCGCGCGCGATGGGTTACCCGGAGCCCGAACTCTACGAAGACGACCGGGCGATTCTCGACGTGGTCCTGGATCGGACCGGACTCGGCTTCGGTTTCGACGAACTCGCAGAGCGCGGCACGATCGACCCCTTCCCCGATCCGGTGATTCGCTTCGCGGATGGTCAATTCCCGACGCCCTCCGGGCGGATTGAAATCGCCTCCGCGCGCGCCGAAGCCGACGGGCATCCGCGCGTGCCACAGCCCGACGCGGATGCGCGCCCGGGAGACGGCCAGTTCAGGCTCCTCTCGCCCGCGAGTGAGTGGCTGATGAACGACAGCTACGGAAACGATGCGAATGTACGGAGCAAGCTGGGGCCCGCCTGCATCTACCTGAATCCCGAAGACGCGAAGGCGCTCGCGCTCGAAGATGGCGAAGCGGCGGTCGTCTCGAGCCAGACGGGCGAGATCGAACTGCGCGTGCGCTGTTCCGACATCGTCGCCAGAGGCGTCGCCCTGGCCCACAAAGGTCGCTGGCCCAAGGGCGAGCCCGGCGCGAGCAACGTCAACGTCCTCAACCCGGGCGAGCGCAGCGACATGGGCGAGAGTTCCAGCGTGCACGGCACCCTCGTGCGAATCGCCGCCGCCTGATTCGCCGTCGGCCAGCATCGACGGGATCGAATCGATCAGAGCGTCGCGCGCCGGGCCGGATTCACGAGGCTTTCGCCCGTCCAGTGCATCAAGAGGTCTTCGCCGCACACCCGCTTCCAGTCGAAGGCGGCGAGCAATTCTGCGGGGCGAATCGGCGCCGCCGTCTCGACCAAACCGGCCGCCGCGGCCAGCAGGCCGCAGAGCGCTTCGGGCGCGTAATGCCCGCGCAACTCGCGCCAACCCACTGCACCGTGGAGCTTTGCGAGCTTGCCACCGCTTTCCTCCAGCAACAGGAAGTGGTGTCGGTAAGCGGGAGTCGGAAATCCGAGCAGCCGCTGCAGCGTGACGTGGATTGCAGTCGATGCCGCGAGGTCCCGGCCGCGCACCACGCGCGTGATCTGCTGGTGGGCGTCATCGACGACCGAAGCGAGGTGATAGGCGATCGCCCCGCTGCGACCGAGCAGCACGGGATCACCCATCGCGGCGGCGGGATCCTGCGCGAGATCGACCCCACCTTCATCCTCGGGTTCGACGCGCTCCGAAGTCAAACGCAAACGCAGCGTCTCCTCAACGGCGCGCCAACCGCCCCTGGGTAGCGGCCGACCCCGGCAACGACCCGAATAACGCCAACCGCCATCCGCTGCGCGCTCGCCCGATCGCTTGATTTCACTGCGGCTGCACGCGCACGGATACAGCAGCCCGCGATCGGCGAGCTGGTCGAGAGCGGCTTCGTGCGCGCTGCGGCTCTCGCTTTGCAGCGAGACTTCGTCCCAATCGAGGCCGAACCACTCGAGCGCCGAACGCATGTCGGCCGCGCTTTCCGGCGTGCACCGGGTGGAGTCGATGTCTTCGAGGCGCAGCGCCACCTTCGCCCCGCGACTGCGCGCATCCAACCAGCAGAGCAGAGCCGCCAGCAGCGTGCCCGGGTGGGCGGGCCCCGAAGTCGTGGGCGCGAATCGACCGCGTTGCTCGTTCATCTGCCCTCGAATCCAATCCATGGATCGCCGGCGCTAGGCGGCGCCGGGATCCGACTCCGCATGGCGCGGCAGCTCGTCCGCCGTATCGAACCAGGAGATCCGATCCTTCTCGTAAAGATGGTATTCCGGCGGAAAATCCGACGGGTTGTCCATGCTGCCCAGGTTCACATCGACCGTCGTCGCGTCAGTGGTTTTGCGGTAGCAGATCTGCGTCCCGCAAAGGTTGCAGAACTCTCGATGACCCCAGGGCGAAGAGTCGTAACTCGTGGCGCGGCCCTTCGTGTAGGCAAACGCTTCGACCGGAAACGACGCCCACGCGAGGACCGGAGCCCCGGTCGAGCGCTGACAGAGCGTGCAATGACAGTAACCGGACGCGATCGGACGAACCTCCGCACGGAAGCGAAGCGCACCACAGAGACATCCACCTTCGTACATCAAGTCCTCCCCATCAAGTGATTTGTTCGCGCAGGAGTTTTCCCGTCGCGTTGCGCGGGAGTGCATCGACGACGGCGAACTCTACGGGAATCTTGTAGCCCGCGAGGCGATCGAGACAAAAACCGCGGATTTCCGCAGGATCCAGGCGCTGTCCGGAAGCCGCAACCAGCCACGCGACTGGACGGCGACCGTAATCCGCATCGGCTCGGCCGCCGACCGCCGCTTCGACCACCGCTGGGTGTTCGAGCAGAACCCTCTCGATCTCACTCGGGTAGATGTTTTCGCCGCCCGAAATGATCAGATCGCAGCGCCGCTCCAGAACTTCGAGCGCGCCCGTCGCATCGAGCACGCCGATGTCGCCGGTGTGGAGCCAGCCGCCGCGCAGTGCCTGCTCGCTTTCCACGGGGCGATTCCAGTAGCCCTCCATGACCGTCGGGCCGCGCACGAGAATCTCGCCGGGCCGCCCTCGAACCGACTTGCCCGCTTCGTCGATCGTGTTCAGCTGGGTTCCGAAGATCGGACGCAATCCCGCAGCGCCTGCGGACTCCGCGCGCGTCGGCAGCTGGGTAGCCACCTGAGACGACGCTTCCGTCAGGCCATACGTGGCCGCAATCGGAAACCCCTGGGATCGCGCGCGCTCGATCAAACCGCGCGGCGCCGGTCCTCCCCCGAGCAACACGCAGCGCAACGAGCGCGGCGCGCGGCGCCCATCCCGCGCGTCGAGCACGCGTTCCAACATGGTGGGAACCCACGACACCAGCGTGACGCCTTCGTCGTCGAGCGCGCGATTGACCCTCTCCGGATCGAACCGCTCGTGCAGGATTGCCGCACTTCCGTAGAGCGCCGCTCGCAGCAGGATCGAGAGCCCACCGACGTGAAACAGCGGCAGGCAGACGAGCCAGCGATCCTCTGGCAGGGTGCCGAGATGCATCGCCGAACCGATCGCGTTCCAGAACAAATTGCGCTGCGAGAGCAGTGCGCCTTTCGGCGAACCCGTGGTTCCCGAGGTGTAGACGAGCGCGAGCGTGCGAGCCGGGTCGATTTGCGGGCGCTGCGCCGGCGTTTCGCCAGGAGCTGCAGCGGCCGCCGCGAGGGCCGGCGTGTCGTCCGGGTCGACTTCGAACCGATCGGGCGACTTGCTGGCATCGATCAGGGCCGCACTCTCCGCGGCCAGATCCGCCAGTGATCCAGACCCGTGGATCAAGATCCGCGCACCACTCTCCTCGAGCTGAAAGGCCAGTTCACGCGGCGTCAAGCGCGCATTCAACGGCAGCAGGGTCACGCCCGTTTGCGCGACCGCGTGGAGAATTTCGGCGAATGCGAGCCCGTTTTCGAGCAGCACCGCGGCGACGTCACCGCTGCGGATTCCGAGCGCCTCGAGCCCCCGCTCGGTCTCGTTCGCGCGGCGCGCGAGTTCGCGGTAATCGATCACCCGCCCCGCGGCGAACAGTGCGGGGCGTTCGCCCGAGGTTCGCGCGCGCTCCGCGAGTTGCGCCAGATTCGGAATCACGCCGTGATCTCCTCGGTCGTTCCGAGTGCACAGCGAGCGAGGCAGTCGGGCAGTGGCGCGACGCCGATGCCGGGGCCGTCGGGCAGGCTGAGCGTTCCACCCTCCGCCAGCGGCGCCGGCGCGAGATCATGCTCGAGTAGCGCGCCGGTCGCGAGGCCCGCGGCGAAGTGCGGGCCCGGAAGCGCGGCGGCAAGCTGCAGTGCGGCGGCGAGTCCCACCGCGGAATCGAGCGAAGAAGTCACCACGACGCCCCAACCGGCCCTGCGGGCGCGGGCGGCGACGCGTTGCGAAGCGCGCAACCCACCCAGCACGGCCGGCTTCAGGATCAAAACACTGGCTGCCTCGCGCGAAAAGATCTCATCGAACGCGTAGCCCCCGGCGAGCGCTTCGTCTGCCGCGATCGGGATCGGCGATCCCGCAGACAGCCGCGCGAGCCCGCCCAGATTGCGCGCGTCGACGGGCTGCTCGATAAATTCGATCCGGTAAGGCGCAAAGCGCGCGATCGCCTGCTCGGCTTCTCGCTCCTTCCAGCCGCCATTCGCATCGAGGCGAATCGCCGTTTCACCCCCGACGGCGTCCCGCACCGCCGCGACGCGAGCCTCATCGAGATCGAGCGCAAGGGCGCCGACTTTGAGCTTGACGGTTCGATAGCCTGCCGCGACGGCGGCCGACGCTTCCCGCGCGGCGGTTTCGGGTTGCTCCGCATACACGAGGGCGTTTACATCGACCTGCACACGCGGCCGCTCGGGCCTCGCGAGCCATTCGGCGACTCCGATTCCCTGGGCTCTCGCCGCAAGATCAAAGAGCGCGACATCCACCGCCGCGCGAGTCGTCGGTGCCTCGGGAGCCAGCGTCTCGACCATGTCGAGCAAGGCTTCGAGTTCCTCGATCTCGCGCCCGATCAGCACCCGCGCCAATCCCGACAGCGTTTCGAACGCCCGCTCGGGGGATTCCTCGCTGAATCCCGCCAGCGGCAAGGTCTCGCCGTGGCCCACCAGGGCCGACTCGCTCGTGAGCGCCAGCAATACGCCCTCGCGGCTGTCGGTCAGACCCCGCGCGGTCGCAAGGGGCGTGCGCAAGTGGAGGCGAACACGAGTCAGCTCGGCGCGCGCGATCTTCATACGAGCAAACCCGCAGCCAGCAGCACCGCAAAGACGACTTCGAGTGTTGCCGTCCGGGCGAGTGCGGTGTTCAAAATCGGACCGTCAGTGGACGTCGTTACCGTGCGAACCAACGACACGGCGAACGGGAGTGTCACAAGGGGCAACAGCATCGCAGCACCCGAGGCCCCGGCGAGCCAGAGCACGGGCAACATCGCGTAGGCAAAGACGAGCAACCCCACATACTCGAAGCGAGCGACCCGCCGGCCGAAGCGCACGGCGAGCGTACGTTTGCCGGCGCTGCGGTCGGTGTCCACGTCGCGCAGGTTGTTGACGACGAGAACCGCTGTCGCAAACGCGCCGATCGGAAGCGCGCCCACGAATGCGATCGGCGGCAATACCAGGGCCTGCACGTAGTAGGTTCCGCAGACCGCCGCAAAGCCGAAAAACGCAAAGACCGCGATTTCGCCGAGGCCGTGATAGCCAAACGCAAATGGGCCACCCGTGTAGGCGAGGCCGGCTGCGATCGAGAGGATGCCGATTGCGACGATCGGCCAGCCGCCCACCACGACCAGGTAGATGCCGACGAGCACAGCGCATCCGAACGCGAGCGCGGTTCCCAACTTCATCTGTCGCGGTGTCAGCAGGCCGAGCTGCGCAGCGCGCGGCGGTCCGATTCGCGTCTCGGTGTCGGCGCCGCGCTCGAAATCGAAGACATCGTTCGCAAAATTGGCGCCGACCTGGATCAACAGCGCGCCCATCAGCGCAGCGAAGGCGGGCAATGGGTCCGCCTGCCCGTCCGCGAACGCGAGCGCAGTCCCGACCGCCACCGGTGCCGCCGCTACCGGAAGCGTTCGCAGCCGCGCGGCGAGCAGCCACGGCCCCCAGCCTCCGAGCGCGTCGGGCGATGTCCCTACGGGAGCCACGGGAATCGCGAGAAATCGGGCGCGCGCTTTTCGAGGTACGCGTCGCGACCCTCCTGCCCTTCCTCACTCATGTAGAAGAGCATCGTCGCGTTGCCCGCGAGTTCCTGAAGGCCAGCCTGTCCATCGCAATCCGCGTTCAGCGCCGCCTTCAAACAGCGAATCGCCATCGGGCTGTTGCGCAAGATTTCGAGCGCCCAGGCGACGCCGGTTTCCTCGAGCGCGTCGAGCGGAACGACTTCGTTCACCAGCCCCATGTCGAGTGCCTGCTTCGCGTCGTATTGTCGGCACAAGAACCAGATCTCGCGCGCCTTCTTCTGCCCCACGATCCGGGCCAGATACGAAGCGCCGAAGCCGCCATCGAAACTTCCCACCCGTGGCCCCGTCTGCCCAAAACGCGCGTTCTCGGCCGCGATGCTGAGATCGCAGACCACGTGCAAAACGTGACCACCGCCGATCGCGTAGCCGGCTACGAGCGCAATCACGGGCTTGGGGAGCGTTCGAATCAGCCGCTGAACGTCCAGGATATTGAGGCGGGGTACCCCGTCCCCTCCCACGTAACCAGCGCTTCCGCGCACCTTCTGGTCTCCACCCGAACAAAACGCGTCCGGCCCCTCACCGGTCAGGAGTACGACGCCTACGCTCGAATCTTCGCGCACGCGCATGAATGCATCGATCAATTCCTTCACCGTTTCGGGCCGAAAGGCGTTGCGCACCTCCGGCCGATTGATCGTGATCTTTGCAATTCCCTCGTCGCACTTTTCAAAGCGGATGTCGGTGTAGTTCTCAATGGTCTTCCAGCTGATTGCGCTCATTTCGTCCTCGTCTGAGTGTTGGATGCCGTCTTTACGGCGCAATGCGGTGTTTTATGCCAGGCTTCCGCGTCCGCTAAGAAGCGACGCGCAAATTTCAGGAAAGCTGTCGGATTGTCGGTGTGCGCTGCGTGCCCGGCGTCGGGAATGAATTCTACCCGCGCATTCGGCAGCTCCTGGGAGAGTTCCGCAGCGATGGCGGAAAATCTCAAATCGTCCTCGCCAACCACCAGGCAGACCGGGTTGCAAATGCGCTCCATGGCGTGGTGGATTGGCGGCTGCGCGCCCGCTCCCATCCCGCGCAGACTCGCCGCGAGTCCCTGGCTGGAGTTTGCCAATCGCATCTCTCTGGCCTCGGCAACGCCACGAGCGCCGATACGCCGCTCGTTGACCAGAAAGGCCTGCGAAGTCCAGAAATTCACGAACGCCTCGACGCCGTCGCGCTCGATGCGCTCTGCGAGCGCCTCGTCATCCTGTATGCGCGCTGCGCGCTGATCGAGATCGCGAACACCAGCGCTCGTTCCGATCAACAGGGCAGACCTCATCCGCTCCGGATGCGCGACACCAAACGAGAGCGCAACGCGTCCACCCATCGAATATCCGATCCAATGCGCGACGCGCAGATCCAGCTCGTCGAGAACCTGTGCGAGCTGGGCGATACAGGCCGTCATCGAATAGGCTTCGGCGTCGTCGGGGACGTCGCTGCGCCCGTGACCGACGAGGTCGATCGAGAGCGTTCGATAGGTATCGCTCAACCCCTCTGCGACACGCGCCATCGCTCGTGTCGATCCGGTAAAGCCGTGGAGCAGGACAACCGGCGGTCCACTCCCCATTTCCTCCACGTGGAGCCGGACGCCCCATGCGTCGATCAAATGCGACTGCATCACGTTCGAGAATTCCCAAACTGAAGAGCGAGTGCTTCGCTCACGCGGCGATCGATCTTCCGGTGGTGAGCGACGCTTCGATCGCGGTCGACGGGAATCTCGACAACCGAGACCCCGGGCGTCGCAAGCGCGCTCTTGAAGGCTGCGCGGAAGTGTTCCCACGAACTGGCTCGCTCGAATCCAGCTCCGAATCCCGCGACGATGTCGCCCAGGTTCGCTCCATGCGGCGTCCTGAAGTGGGTTTCGAAAACTTCGGGATCGACTCGATCTGCGGCGGGCAGATAGGAGAAGATTCCACCACCGTCGTTGTCGAATACGACGACAGACAGATTCAATGAATGACGCTGGGCAGCCTGGAGTGCGCCCACATCGTGGAGCAACGCCAGATCCCCCGTGAGCAACACGACCGGTTTCGATTGCGATGCCGCGGCACCGAGCGCGCTCGAAATCATGCCGTCGATTCCGTTGGCACCCCGATTCGCGAGCACCCGCAATGGCCGGCTCGAAGCCGGAAGAAATGCATCGAGATCTCGCACCGGCATGCTGTTCGACACATAGAGAATGGCGCCATCGGGAAGGCCTTCGGCGAGCTCGCGAATTGCGCGCGGTTCGAACAGCTCGCCCTCATCGGCGATGCAGCGCTCAACGACCTCCGCCGTGCAATGCTCAGCGCGCAAAACGCGCTGCAGCCAGGGCGACTCCGCCTGCGAACGCGTCACGCGCCGGTTCAGTGCAGCACAAAGCGCCAGAGGATCGACCCGAAGAATTTCCGAAGCCAGATGGCTCGGATCGTTCCATGCCGCCTCGGGCTCGACGAGGATCAGATGTTCGGGACGACACCGCTCGAGCCAGAGCCGTTGCGACTTGCTGGTTGGGGTTGCGCCGAAACGCAACACGACCTGGGGATCGAGTGCCGCCGCGACCCGCTCATCTCGCAGGAACAGATCTGCGTTGGCCAGCACGGGCGCTCCGGGGTTGTGTGCGCCGGATCGCAACTGTGAGATCGGGTCCGCGAAGATCGGCCAGCCCAGCGCCGCCGCGAGGTCTGCAACCGCAGCACGGAACTCCGGTTCGGCGTCCATCGGGCCACACGTGATCACGCCGCGTTCGCACGTCTGCGCGAGTTCCACGAGCCGCTCGACGTCTGCGGACTGCGGAGTTTGAACGCCGCGGCAAACCCGGGTATAGGCCTGACCCCCGCGATCGGTTGCGGCGATCTCCGACTCGGCCGAAGCCGAGGTCGGCTCCAGTGGATCGCGAAATGGCAGATTGAGGTGGACGGGGCCCGCCGGCGGACCACAGGCTTCGGCGACCGCACGGCATCCCACTTCACGCGCGTAGTTCAACATTTGCGGATCCGCGTCGGGCACAGCGGTCTCGGCGAACCAGCGCACGTGCGTACCGTAGAGCCGGACCTGATCGATCGTCTGCCCCGCACCCCACTCGCGCAGTTCAGGCGGCCGATCGGCGCTGAGGACGATCAGCGGCACGTGGGCGTGGAAGGCCTCGATCACCGCGGGATGGAAATTCGCAGCCGCCGTGCCGGATGTGCAGATCAACGCGGTAGGCGCACGGGTCGCCTTCGCAGCACCGAGTGCAAAAAAACCCGCAGACCGCTCGTCGATCTGTGACCAACAGCGGAGCCCAGGATGCTGGGCGGCGGCGATCGCAAGGGCCGTCGAGCGCGAGCCCGGGCAGACACAGACCTCTCGCACGCCCGCGCGGGTGAGTTCATCGATGAGCGCAGCGGCGAAGAGGTGGGCCGGGTTCGCGCCAGCGTCCGGGGCTGCACTGGAATCTGCGTCGACGCGCAATTCAGATCTCCATCAACGGAGCGAGCATGGCGCGCAGTTTGAGCCGGGTCTCGCGGAGTTCCGCTTCGGGGTCGGACCCATCGACGATGCCTGCTCCGGCAAACAAGCGCGCTTCGCTTCCCCGCAGAACCGCCGAACGCAATGCGGCGTAGAATTCGCCACCGCCTTCAGAATCCGCAAAGCCGATCGGAGCGCTGTACCAGCCCCGATCGAGATTCTCGTTGGCGCTCAACCACTCGAGCGCCTCCCTGCGCGGCGCGCCCGCAATCGCCGGCGTCGGATGAACCGACCCCACCAATTCCAGGATCGACCTGGACTCGCGCAAATGCCCCGCAATCGGCGTTTCGAGGTGTTGAATATCCTGGAGGCGCATCAGACGCGGTGACTCCCGAACCTCCAGCGCATCGCAATGCGGCGCGAGTGCATCGCAGAGCGCCCTCACCACGAACGCGTGCTCGGTCTGCTCCTTCTTGCTCTCCCGCAACTGACGGCCGAGTTCGAGATCCTCTTCCGGGCTGCGCCCGCGCGGTGCGGATCCGGCCACCGAGGCCGTCTCGATCCGGCTGTCGACGAGTCTCACCAGACACTCGGGTGTGGCGCCCAGAAAGACGACACCGGGGCGTGCAACCGCAAAGATCGCGCAGGTCGGGTGTGCCCGGCGCAAGGTATCCAACAGCGCGCACGGATCGTAATCGCCCTCTTTCCGCACGGAGATGGACCGCGCGAGCACCGCCTTTTCGAAACTGCCTTTTGCGATTTCGCACAGCGCCGCCTCGACCTGCGCACGGTATTCGGCGTGGGTTCGGTCTGCGCACGCGTGATAATCGGGAGAGCCAGCCGATCCTGCGGTCGACGCATCGACCAGGCTGCGATTGGCCAGTGAGCGCCGGACTTCATCGAAGCCAGCGCGCAAGACGTCACCGATTTCCCGCGCTCGGGTTTCCGATTGAAGCGGCTCGGAGGGCTGAACGAGTCGGATCAGGGTGCACCAACTCCGGCCGCCGGAGACCGCAATCGAAATCTCGGGAAGGATCAGGCGGCCGGCTGGAAAATCCTGCCAATGCCGATCGCGTGGTGCGGTATTCGCGAACGCAAAACCCCCGACGAGAAACGGCCCGGCTGTAGCGGGCTCAGCTTGCCCGGCGACGTGCAGGCGCGCAAAGAGATGCTCGGCGCGCTCGGAAGCCTCCGTAAATCGCCCCTCTCCCTCGGACTCGACCACCCCCGCGCGACCAAAAGCTGCGATCGAGCGCCCGTCGACGGGCCGCTCCCAATAAAAGCGGTCTTGCGCTTCCGAGGTCGCGAAGGCCGCGAGAACATCGCAGGGGGGGATCTCCGCCTGCAGTGCAACCCACTGCGGTTCGCCGCTTCGATCGGCAGCATCCAGTGCGGCCTGCGCGGCGGCGTCTAGATCTGCACTGCGTTCCAGACTCACGATTTCCTCCGGATCCCGGTCACGATCTGGGCAGCACCCAGCAACAAGGGACGGTGTTCGACCTGCTCGAAGCCCGCGTCTTCGAGTAGCGCGAGCAGTTCGCCCGTCGGGGGCAGGTAGACGGTCGACTTCGGGAGATATGCGTACGCGCTTCGATCCGAGAGCAAACCACCCACCAACGGAACGATGCGGTCGAAGTAGAGGGCGTGTGCGGCCCGGATCAGGGCCGGGCGCGGCCGGTCCACTTCGATGAACGCCACGCGCCCGCCAGGCTCCAACACCCGCGCCAGCTCGCGGAAGATCGCGGGCAGACTGACGAAATTGCGCAGCGCAAAGCCGCAGGTCGCGACGGTCGCCCACTCGTCGGGCAGCGGAAGCGCTTCGCCATCGGCCTGCAGGAGCGCGGTTCGAATCCCGCGGCGGCGCGCCGCGCAGAGCATCTCGAGCGCGAAATCGACGCCGACCACTTGTGCTCCGCGCGCCATCGAGAGTTCGGCCAGATCGCCGGTTCCACAGGCGAGATCGACCACGCGATCCCCCTTGCCGACGCGGATCCGATCCAGCGCTTCGCGGCGCCAGCGCTGATCGAGGCCGGCGCTCAGCAATCGATTCAGCTGGTCGTAGCGCGGAGCGATCCGGTCGAACATCGCGCGCACGCGAGCGCCCTTCTCCTCGAGCGGCGGCAGGGGATCTAGCGCCATGTGACTTCTACATCGAGTTGAGCGGATTCGGTCGCCGCCAACGCTTCCGCCAGCGCGCCGTGCTCCTGCTTGTCGCGGAATCGATCCAGTGCCCGAGCAACGAGTGTGCGCTGAAAATGAAGCGCGACGAGGCGCGTAGCCTGCGGCAGCATTTCCCTGAAGATGCGGGCCGTGGTCTCGTCATCCGCTTCGGCTCCGCGCTTGCGAATGCTGTCATCGAAGAGATCGATCGCCGCATCGCACGCGGCCTGTACGTTTTGCGCGTGACGAGAGCTGAGCTCCAGCAACTCCTGAAGCGGAATGCCGGCTTCGAGCAACATGAGACCCGCTCGCGCCATCCCGAGATCCGCTTCGACGAAGCGCGGTTCGCCGTCCACGAGGACCGGCTCGAACAGTCCGGCGCGCTCGGCCGCGACGATCATCACTTCCGGCATGCCCGATTCGGCGGCGAATGCTTCGCGACTGAGCGTGCGCTCTCCGACCGTTTCTTCGATCAGTGCGGCGAGCAACGGTTCTTCGGATCCGTCCGCTGGCTGTTCGAGCACGCGCTGGATTTGGGAGAGCGAGAAGCCCTGCTGTTGGAGTGAGCGAATCCGCGTCAGGCGCTCGAGGTGCAGATCGGTGTAGACCGCGATGCGGCCCTCGCGCCGGGGCGGCGGCAGTAGACCGCGCGCCTGGTAGAAGCGAAGCGTATCCACCGGCAGCTGCGCGGCTGCCGCGAGTTGCTCGACTCGATAATCCATGCGCTGATTCTAGGAGTATCTACTCGCAAAGACAACTCCATACAAATCAATACCTTACGGGATTGTCTAGTCGAAGACGGGGTAAAAATCCGAGCCGGCGCGGGCCCGGGCTGCCCGCCGGCGCGCCGGAGGTCAACCGGCGTCGAGTCGCCCAGCCGCTGGAGCGCGCGCTCTCCTCGCTTCGCGCTCGACCTGGATCGCCAGGGGCAAGAACAACAACATCGAGATGAGCGTCGAGGTCGCGATGAACAGCATCAGCCATTCGCGGTCCATGTACTCGAGAATCCGGCCCGCGAGCCCGGGGCCGGCCGCGTAGCCAAAATTGAATGCAGCTGCTGAAGCCACGGCGGCTCGCCCCTTTCGATCGACGGCCGCGACGAGCCCCACCTGGTACGGCGAGACGAAATAAAAACCGACGCCCCAGAGCAGCGATCCAAACAGCAGCGTCACACCCGTGTCAGAACTGATGTACAGCCAACGGCCAGTGACACTGAGGAGGCAACCCAAGACGATTGGGAACACCCGCCCCAAGCGCACACCGAGTATGGCTGCGATGGCTCCACCCGCGAGACCCATGATGGTCGTGAAGGCGAGTATCTGGGCCGCTAGCTCCGGATCGACCCCGGCCTCGATCGGAATGTTGTAGGCGAAATTCCAGAGCGCCTGTTCGGCCGCGGAGTAGAGGAACATTCCAACGAAGGTCATCCACACGAGCGGGCCGAACGCCCGCTTGAGATCGGGGTTCAGGCTCTCCAACGGTGTGGCGGTCGGTTCGACGCTCTCGGCAGCCGACTGCGCGGACGCGCCCGGCCTGGGTGGAAGCCAGACGATGAACGGCAGGCCGACCAGGCAGAGCAGAACGAGAGAGCCAAAACCGAGCGGGTATTCCCCGCCCTCCACCACGCGGGGAAGATACATCGCGAGTGAGGCGGTGATCGCTCCTCCCATCGTCCAGATGATCGCGAAGATGCGCTCGGCATCCTCGCGAGCAGCGACCGCTGCGTTGGCTCCGGAAATCGCGAGCCCCGATCCGAATCCGGTCGCGATGCGACCCACAATCATCGTGGCGTAGTCCACGCTGAAGGCAGAGATCGAAAGACCCAGTACAGCCATCATCGTCCCGCTCATCGCCAATTTGCGGTGCGAGATCTTCGGCACATACGGAGCGATCACGACCGTAGCCAGCGCGAGCGACAACAACTCGATCGCTCCGAGGTCGCCGGCCTGGTGGTGGTCGAGGCCCGCGTCGATCAGCGCATTGACGAGGACAGGCGCCGCCGCCGAGCCCAGATAGCCGATGCCCGAAGCCGCGAACGACGCGAGAACGAAGCGGTATTCGCGCCGCAACCCGATGAGAAGCGCATCCAGGCCTACGCGGAATTTCGGCATCGTCTGCGCAATCTCATTCGCTTGCGATGCCCTCGTCGAGCACGAACGCAGTCGCCAATTTTGGTTTCGCTGGGGTGCGGATTCAGTCTCGATCGGTGGACGCGTGACTATTCCCCGTTGCGGGGAATTTGGCAATAGAGCGAAACGCTACATCCGTCAGAGATCACTCGGCGGCGCCGGCATGTCTTCTTCGGCAACCACTGCCGTGCGATCGTTCGGAACGAACCGATCCTGGGTTTCGAGCACGCTGACCTCATCGCCGAGATTCAGGATCCCCGGCCCGAGCGGCCGGAAGTAGACGCCGAAGACGATGCCACCCTCGACACCCCCGGGCTGCTTGCGGTATTTCGCGAGCGTGCGAATCGGCTCGATACTCCGCTCGGCAGTTTCCTGGTTCAACTGCACGACGCCGCAGCGCTCGCTCGAAGCCACCTTTTCGAGTTCGAGATCGCCGATCCGCAAGCGCGCCCACCACTCCTCGTGAAATGGGGCGCTCCCCTCGACGACGAGGTTCTGCCGGAAGCGATTCATCCGGATCGGCTTCGCGATCCGGCCGTTGAGGTCGGCCAACGAGGCTTCGCTCGTCAATAGGATGGGCGCCACCGCAGTAAAGCGGCTCTGCGACGCGGGAAAGATGTGGCGGTACTTTTCGGGAACCGGTCGCTCGTGGACCTCGGTGCTCGCCATCAGCCGGCACGGCGTTTCCAGGAATTCGCTGAACCAGCGCGCGGCTGCGTCGCCCTGGTCGATCGCTCGCGCCTCGTCCTCCCAGTGCTTCGTCTGCCGCGACTCGCCCCGATCGACCACGACGAGTTCGAGTGGATCCCGGCCCGGTGCGGCGACCACGAGATCCGCGCCGATGATGCTCGGCTTGATCAACGCCATTCGCGGCAGATCTTCCTGGCCGAGAGCGTCGCCACTCTCGTCGATCAGGAAGAGCAGGCGATCGCCTCGCAAACCGCTCTCGTCGATCTCGGCCCGCTCGAGTTCCATGCCCCCACACGACTTGATGGGGTATTGGGTCAGACTGGAGATTCTCGGACGGGTTTGCGCCACGGCTGGGGTCCTCCTTTGCACGGTCATTCTGACCGATTGCGATCACTCGAACAACGGCGCTTTGCGCGCTTCGATTCGCACGGCCACGAAGGCCTTGGTGAAACCCAGAAAGCGCTCCCGGTGAATCTCGCAGTCGGGAAAGAGCGCGCGGAATGTCGCGTAGTCGAGCAAACGCAATCCTCCGAGCATGCGATCCACGGACGCCTGCGAAGGGCGGGTGAGCCAACCCCAGAGCGAAAAGTTCCGCACGAGGCGCCGCTGCCAGGAGAGCGGAAGAAAGTGGATGAAAGCTGCGAGCAGGTGCGGCTCGAAGAAGAAATTCCTCGCTGGCGTCTGCACCCACAGCTGCCGCCCTACCCTGCGCAACTCCTGCGCGAATGCGCGTTGTGCGTCGAGCGATCCGACGTGCTCGATCACCGAATTCGAAAACGCGATGTCGAAGCTGCGGTCGGCAAAATCCAGCCGGGTGCCGGAGCCCTGAACCAACGTGTAGTGGGCGCCCAGTCCGTCCGTCTCCAGGGATTCGGTATTCAGCAGCGTGATGGGGAAGCTCGCGCCGATCTGCTCCCAGTTGTAGGGCGTTCCGCCGACATCGAGCACCGTGGTCTCGGCGGTGGGCCGAAACGCCTCGGTGAAACGTTTCATGCGGCGCCTGCGGAACCCTCGAATCAGGAGCTCGTAGACGCGGTGTACCTTCACAGATCGGAATCTTTACCGGGCGGCGAAGAGGCCTCGGGCGACACGTAGTCGATCGAGAGGATCTCCAGATCGACATTCCCATTCGGTCGACGCCAGGTCACGACGTCGTCGATCCGGGCACCCATCAGCGCGTTTGCGAGTGGGGAGACCCAGCTGACCTTGCCCGCGGCGGCATCGGCTTCGTCTTCGCCGACGATCGCGAAGACGCGCTCCTCTCCATCGCTGTCGCACACACACACGCTGGCGCCAAATGCCACCTCGTCGCGCGGCTGCGCATCGGGGGCGACGAGGATGGCTCGATCGATGCGCGCACTCAGATAGCGAGCGTTGCGGTCGATTCGCTGCCGCGCCGCTTCGCGACGCATTTCGTCAGCGTCGTCGGACAGCGCCGACCTTTCGGCCATCAGCGTCGCGAGACGCTGCTCGAGCGCGGCGAGGCCCTGCGGGGTGACGTAGTTCGGATGCTCGCTCTGCGGTCGCTCGGGTAGCTCGGCCTGCGCCTCGCTCTGAAGATCCTCGTTGACGAACGCTCGACTCACGGTTGCATCTCCACGGCGACGAGCAAACGCGCTTCACGAAAATCCCGCGAATGCGAAGTTCTGCTTCGCGCGCGGAATCAACTCCTCAGTTCGAACAGCGCATCCGTATTTTCATAACGCTCATAGGCGTCCGCGACCACGTCATCCGGCACGTCCCAGACCCACTTGGCGGGCCCGATCGCATCCTGTTCCATGCACTCCGGCATCACATCGTCCCTCGAGTCGAAGCCAGCGCGCCGATTGAACGCCCATTCATCCTGCAAGATCCGCCAGCCCATGTCGGCGATCTGCTCGCGCTTCACCTCTTCACCAAAGTATGCGCCGTAGAAACCGCGAACCTCGTCGAGATTGATCATCATGAAGGAACAGAAGCCCGACGAATCCACCACGGCGTTGACGATCTGGGCGCGCTGGGAGGCCGCCGCCATCTCCTCCTGCGGCTGTCCGGGCTCGACGATGAGCCCCGCCGTGTGATCGGCACCCATCGCGCTGGTGCAATAGGTGATCCCCGTAGCCTTGAGGGGCCGGGGATCCCAGGCGGGCAGCGCTTGCCCCTTGACGACCGGAACCCGGTGATGCTTGCGCTTGCGACCAATTGCCGCGGCGCCGTTTCCGATCGCTCGACCGAGTTCGGTCCCCTCCGCGATTTCGCGCAGGATCCGCTTGGCGCCGTCCGCGTCGCCAAACTCCATGCCGCCGGAATCCATGTAGACCGCGATCGCGGCACCGGTTTCGATCGTGTCGAGGCCGATCTCGTCACACAGGCGGTCCAGATCGGCGACATCCTCCCAACTCGCGATGCCACAAGTGGCGCCGAGCAACGTGAGCGTCTCGAATTCGAGCGCGGAGGTCTTGTAGTTGCCATCTTTGTCGTGAACGACGTTGCTGCACTTGACGATGCAACCCGTCATGCAATTGTGCATGCCGCCGCCGCGCTCTTCGAAGCTCTCCACGATCCTCATTCCGTCGAGCGTATGGACGTCGGGAGAGCGCCCCTCGACCCGATTCTTGTACGGAAAGGTGTAGAGCGCGTCCGCTTCGACACATCCCACGCTCGTGCCCCACTTCGGAAACGGCTCTTTCGCGGGACCCTCGAGGTAATATTTCGTGTACTGCTTGCACAGCGCCCCGAAATCCTTCTTGTTCGCGGGCTTTCGGGCGGGCCGCTTGCCCGCGTCGATCGAGACGTACTTGAGCCCCTTGCTTCCCATCACGGCCCCGAGGCCGCCGCGCCCCGCGTGTCGGGCGGGATTGCGCTCCTGCTCCTGGTCGGTGCACGCAACCGATGCGCCCGCGAGGCGCATCTCGCCAGCGGGCCCGATCGAAATGAACGAAGCCGTCTCGGAGTAAGTCTTGGCGAGGTCTTCGATCAGCGCGTAGTTCCACTTTCCCTTGTGCTCGTCCGCGGATACGACCGTCGCGCGATCGCCATCGATATCCAACGCATAGCGCCGCTCGGGATCCGCGGGCTGTCCGGTCACCACGACCACCCGATAGCCGAGCCGCATCAGATCCTGACCCGGGTTGCCTCCCGCGTTGGCTTCTTTGATGCCTCCGGTGAGTGGGCTCTTGCCGCCGATCGAAATCCGGCCCGAAGTCGGTGCAGAAGT
The DNA here is from genome assembly GCA_024640705.1 of Deltaproteobacteria bacterium. Lineage (GTDB taxonomy): Bacteria > Myxococcota_A > UBA9160 > UBA9160 > SMWR01 > JACZVU01. The sequence continues at coordinate 1,262 of JAHEEJ010000010.1, read as the reverse complement.
TCCCGAAAGAACACCGGGCGCCATCACGAGAATATTGTCGGGGCCGAGCGGATCGCAGCTGGCGTTGCACTCGTCGAGCAGAATCCGCGCCGAGAGGCCGCGCCCGCCGAGGAACTTCCACTCCTCGGGAAACGGCTCGATGGTCGCAGTCTGCTGCGTCATATCGACGCGAATCATTCGATCGCCAGTCGTATCCGTCATGCGATGTCTCCTTTCACCTCGTTGATTGCAGCGGTTCCACTCGAGCCGCCTGCATGGAATAACACAATCCGCCTGGTTGGAGGCTCCGCGCCTACCCCCCTGCGACTGCGGCGAGGATTTCGATCCGATCGTTACCGGCGACCCTCGTGTCACCCGCATCGCGATCCAGCTCGTCGCCGTTGACGAAAAGCGTCGCAAACAGCCGGATCTTGCCCTCGGCGTCGAAAACGAGCTCGCCAAAGCCGGGATACTGCGCGTCGACGGCGTCGATGCACTCCCGCACCGTGTCCCCGGCGACCACAACCAGGCGCTCTCCGTTGGTCGGGCCGCGATAACGCGGCGGAATGTGTACCTCGGGCATGCTTCTCCAGCGGGAATGGTGGGCTCCGAGGCGTGATTATAGCCGAGCGCAGCTGGCGTGAGGGCGACGGCGCAAAACAGCTGACAGCGGGCGGGGTTGGGTCTGCCGAGGCCCGAAAATCGAGCCGTTTTGGGCAACTGCTCGTTTTCGAAAAGGTTCGTTACACTGGCGCGGCGCCCGGGGGTGGGCGAGCCGGCTCGTATCGATCCCACTGCATCATTGCTTGATTGCGCCCACGCGGGCTGTTGGCTGAGGAGAACCGAATGTCTGTACCCGTTTCGCAGATGGCGACGGTGGCTCTGTATCTGGCCAAGCAAAAGCTTCAGGGCCGCAAGCGCTACCCGCTCGCGCTGATGCTCGAGCCGCTCTACCGCTGCAATCTCGCCTGCGCGGGTTGCGGCAAGATCCAATACCCCGCGAACATCCTGAAGACCCAACTCTCGTACGAAGACTGCATGAAGGCCGTCGATGAGTGCCCGGCGCCCGTCGTCAGCATTCCCGGCGGCGAGCCCCTGCTGCATCCGGAAATCGACCGCATCGTGCGCGGATTGATCGAGCGCAAGAAGTACATCTACCTCTGCACCAACGCGCTCCTGCTCGAAGAGAAGATCCACCTCTTCGAACCCAGCAAATACCTGAGCTTCAGCGTCCACCTGGACGGTCTCGAAAAAGAGCACGACCAAAGCGTCTGCCGGGACGG
>JAHEEJ010000173.1 GCA_024640705.1 Deltaproteobacteria bacterium | reverse complement strand
ATGGTCGATGCAGTGAGTCGCGACGGTTACGTGATCGCGCAGGAGTACCTGCCCGCTGCCGAAGAGGGCGACACGCGGCTCTTCCTGATGAACGGACAACCGTTGCGTCATCGCGGAAAATTCGCCGCATTCCGGCGCGTCCGTTCGGGCGATGACATGCGCAGCAACATTCACGCGGGCGGAAAGCTGCGCGAGGCGATCATCACCGACGCTCATCTCAGGATTGCAGAAATCGTCCGCCCCAAGGTCGTCCAGGATGGAATGTTTCTCGTAGGGCTCGACATCGTCGGCGACAAGCTGATGGAGATCAACGTCTTCAGTCCTGGTGGTCTCGGCAGCGCCCAGCGCTTCGAAAAGGTCAACTTTGCGCACGCGGTCATCGAGTCGTTGGAGCGCAAGGTCGACTACATGAGCTACTACCGCCGCAACTTCGACAACTCCGAGATGGCTACCCTATAAGAACGCCAGCCGATCGATTGCGATCTGTCGCGAACTTGATCTCGCGCAACCGATACGCTCGATTGGGCCATTCGCGCACGTCGGAATTCGAGGCCGTAGCGGATTTGCGGCTCTCCGAGCGCTGACGGCGGGCGACACAAAAAAATCCAACACTTCGCCGATTTGTTATAGACTGCCCTGGTGAGCGTGGCAGGTCAGATCTGCGGCTCCATGAAATGCCGTCGCGCTCCGATTGTTTGACCTCCCATCGCAAGGAGGAGCGATCGATGACGACGGCGACGAGGAGAACCGCGACCTCGACGGTTCTCGCAGTGCTGCTTTGCCTGGCATTTTCTTCCGGCTGCGCGCAGCCAGGCCATCTGAAGAGCGCCACCCAGCGAATCGAGAAGAAGGATTACGCGGGTGCTGTCACCTACCTGGAATTGGGCGCCCGAGATGGCGACCGGCGCTGTGCGTACGTGCTCGGTTCGATCTTGATCTCTGGAGAGGGCGTCGAGCCCGATCTCGTCGAAGGTGTGCGCTGGATGCGCGAAGCTGCGGAGGCTGAACTCCCCGTCGCCCAGGCCTATCTGGGAACCCTCTACGCGAATGGCGAAGGCGTCGAGAAGGAACCGACCACAGCAGCGGAGTGGTATCGAAAAGCGGCGGAGTACGGCAATGCGCTCGGACAGGCCGCCCTGGGTGCAGCCGTGTTCTACGGAGTGGGCGTGCCCGCGGATACCGTCGAGGGGTACGTGTGGACCCAGCTCGCTGCCGAGCAGGGCTTCCCGAAGGCGATTTCCAATCTTTCCGAGATGTCTGGTGCGCTGACGGAGGAGGAACTCAAACAGGCGGAGAAACGGGTGGCTCGCTTTCACCCCAAAGAAAACGAGGGACCCGATCCGAATTTCGCCACCAACAACCGCAGCAACCGCGCGTCCAGCCAGGTCCGCAGAGCCGGGCAAGCGCGTGCATTCGGAAGCGCGGCGCGAGCCGCTGCGGGTTTCTAGGCGGGACTCAGCCCTCACCCGGGCGGACCGGGCAGACGAAGTCCGCGGGTTTGACGGTCAGCATCGAGCAATCGAGATGGCCGAGCATTCGCTCCGCGGTATTGCCGACCGATAGCCCCGCGATTCCCGCGCGAGAAATCGTGCCCATCACGACGAGGTCGGGCCTCAATCGATCCACGCACGCGAGGATGGCGTTCGAGGGGGATGTGAGACCGACGTGGAGTTTGGCAGCTCCGCGAAGCGGTTCCGGCAGCTGCGACTCGATTTCCGCCACCGCCGCGGCGCGGCTCTCCGCGAGAAACCGCTGCTCGGATTCGCTGTCCTTCATTTGCTCCACCAGCGGCAGCGAAAGCGCGTGGACGATGTGCAGCTCGGCGCCGCACTCGCTCGAAATCGATGCCGCCAGAGCCACGACTCGATCGCCCACCGGACTGAGGTCGGTGGCCGCGAGGATGTTGGCGGGGCCCGCGGTGAGGTCGGGTTTCACCACCCATACCGCACAGGGACATTTGCGCAGCAGCTTCTGGGACACGCCGCCGAGCAGGCGCCCATCGTGCGCAGGATCGGCGCGCTTTCCCACGATCACCAGATCTGCGCCGAATTGCAGCACGTTCGCCACGATCGCGAGCCAGGCGCGCTCGTCGGAGAAGATGAGTTCGGCTTCGATTCCGGCTTCGCGCAGCGATCGGAGCGCCGCTTCCAGAGGTCGCCGGAACCCGTCACCGGCGGGCAGCGGCCGGTCGGCGAAAACACCCCCGCTCGCGCTCCAGTGCTCCTCGGGCCGGACGGAGTGCAGGAGCGTCACGTGGGCACCGCTGAGGTTCGCCACCCAACGGGCCTGATCGACGGCGAGCTGGCTCCCGGTCGAGAGACCGCCCGCCTCAGAGAGGTCGACCCCAACCACGATCCTGTGAATTTCCCGAATCATGGCTCCTGCAGGCTCTTCAGGTATTCCACCAGACTGGTGATCCGCCCTCGAGCCACCTCGTCGCCCGTTGCAAAACACGGAATCTCGTCCGCCAGACACGTCCCCCAGATCGGCATCTCTCGCGAGCCGTGAGCGGGCAGATCAAAGCGGCCGTCGATCAGCCTCGCGATCGAACTCTCGGGAAACACGCCACCCCCTCGCGCCGCGATCCGGCTGAGGTCGCTGGGCGGTGTAATCATTGCTGAAGCCGCAGGCCCGCCCCCGCGGGCGTCGACACCGTGGCAACTCGCACAATAGGTCGTGAATAACTCGGCGCCAACCTCGGCGAGCATGGGGTCCGGGTTCGGGATCAGCGACTCTTGCGCTGGTTTCGAGTGGCCCGAACACCCCGCATTCGCGAACGGGATCGACAGCAAAATGGTTCCCACCCCGCGGCGAAACAACGGGGCATGAGCCCACGAAAAACCACGCCTCCGGCGATCTCTTCGTCCTCGCACGACGACTCCTTTCTGGAGTACTGCATGTCCCGTACCAGCCGATGATGGCCGCAAACCCGGCGCCTGCCGCGCCGCGGTGTCGGGCGATCCGGCTTCCTGCGGCGGCTCGACCCAGCACCAACCCGCGAGCGAGGCAGGCCGCCACAGATGAATTGGTTGCGCGATCGACGGTTCACCGCAACGCGCCGATCGCTCAGGCCAGGACCCACATCTCCTTGAAGGGCGCCGTCACGTGCCACAGCGTCTCGGCACCCTTGGGGATGGACGCAATGTCACCCTTCTTCAGATCGAGCGTCGCACCGCCGGCAATCTCGATCCGCACCGATCCCTCGAGAATGATGATCGTCTCCCGCATTTCGGATTTGAACGAAATCGGCTTCTCGGGCGCCTGCTGAATCCGCGAGAGGCCGGCCTGGACACCCTCTGTGTCGCATAGCACGTGGACCTCACCGCCCACCTCCGCATCCGCTTCCCAATCGTCCGTCGACTCACTCGACACGAACACACCCGGCTGAAGTTCCATGAATTTCTCCTTCGTAAGAGCAGAGCCTAATTCCCGGATATCCACACTACACGTTGAAAAACACGCTCATCCCACCTGACTCGCATGAGTCGAATCTACACTGTGAAGATTGACGAACCGCTCGATCCGATTCATCGCTTCTTCGAGGTACGGAAGCGGTTGCGCGAGGGAAAGGCGGACGTAATCGCGTGTCGAGTTCCCGAAGCCCTCGCCGGGCAAGACCGATACGCGCTGTTCTTCGAGCAGATCCTCGGCAAATCGCATCCCGTCGGTATTCAAGCCGCGGACATCGAGCATCACGAACATGCCCGCTTTCGGCACCGCGCAGTCGATCCGCGGAATCGATGCGATGCGCTCGCAGACGAAGTCGCGGCGCTTCTTGTATTTGGATCGGACCTCGGCCATGTAATCCTCGTCATTTTGCAGCGCGAATGCGGCAGCGTCTTGAACGAACTGGCAACAACCGAAGACCGTCGAAGAAGAAAACTGGAGCAGGTGCTCGACCAGGTTCTGATGGGTGACCACCCAGCCCAGGCGCCAGCCCGTCATCGCGTGCGATTTCGAAAGTCCATCGATCACGACCACGTTTTCGAGCTGCTCGGCGGCCGTGCGCAAAGAGACGTGACGCTCTTCGAACGTGATCATCGAGTAGACTTCATCCGACACCAACCAGATGTTGCGCTTCAAACACAGATCCGCGAGCGCTTTCAGTTGCTCCGCGGGAATCATGTTTCCGGCTGGATTTCCCGGAGTGTTGATGAAGACGACCCGGGTGCGATCCGCAATCGCCGCGGAAACGCTCTCCAGATCCAGGCGAAAGCCATTGCTGACGTCGAGGGCGACGCGAACGACCTTCGCACCCAGCGCGGCAAAAATGCCGCGATACCCGATATACATCGGCTCCGCGACGACGACTTCGTCGCCGGCGTCGAGCAGACAGGACATCACGCTGTAGATCGCATTGGTCGCGCCCGGAAAGATGATCACGTCATCGGGATCGCACGGGCGGTGGGCGGACCGCTCCTCGATCCCCGCAATCACCTCCCGCAGATGCCGCTCGCCCGCGCCGGGCGCGTAATGGGTGCGGCCTTCCAGCAGGCTTTCGATCGCGTGGTCGATGGTGCTCGGCAGGGTGGGGAGATCCGGATCTCCGACCGACAGTAGATAGACTTCTTCGCCCGCAGCCCGCAGCGCAGACGCTCGTTCGTGCACCGCCCAGACTCCGGAAGCGTCACCGCCGAGGCGCCCGACGCAAGCGCTGTACCGACCGGAAAAAGCCATCGCCCTGCCCCCCCGAGTAGGACCCGCAGCGAGAGTGTAGTGGCAGCGCCTGCGGGGCCAAGCTGCGAATCGCAAAGATGGAGGCGCCACCAGGACGCGGGGGCGCGGGAATTCAGCGCAACTGGAAAGCCCGAGCCATTCCGGCGATGCTTGCGGATTGCGCCGCTTGGACCCCGAGCGGACCGTGGGAGGCAGCGTGAGCGAGAGATCCGACGTCCTGGTCGTGGGTGGAGGCGTGGTGGGCGTCTGCACCGCCCACAGTCTCGTCGAGCGAGGGGTGCGCACGACGCTGCTCGAACGCGGCGAGATCTGCTCGGGCGCCTCTCACGGCAACGGCGGCTGGATCTTCCCGAGCGAGAGCGCGCCCCTCCCCGGCCCCGGTGCCATCCGGGAGGCGCTGCCGTGGCTGCTCGACCCCGCGAGCCCGTTCTGGATCCAACCGCGCGCAAGCCTCGCGCTGCTGCGCTGGCTCTGGGATTTCCGCCGAGCGTGTAACGCGAGCGCGCAGCGCGAGAGCTTTGGGCTGCGGCGCGCGCTCAGCCTCGCGAGCCTGGAGCGCTTTGGCGAACTCGCCAAGCAACTGGATTTCGGCTTCACGCAGCGCGGGCTCACGCTGATCTTCCAGACCGCCAAGGCGATGCGGGACGCACAGCACGAGGTCGATCTGCTCGAGGCCGCGGGCGGCAGCGCGAATTGGCTGGCTGTCGCGGCCTTGCGGGAAGCCATCCCGGGGCTCTCCTCCGAGCTCGCCGGGGGACTCGAATTCCCCGCCGATGCCCACATCACGCCGGGTGACTTCGTGCGCGGCCTCGCGGCGGACGTCGCGCAGCGCGGTGCGGCAATCGAAACCCACACCGAGGTACTCGGCGTGGAGTGGTCGCGCCGGGGGCCGGTGCGGGTTCGCACGACCCGCGGCGACTTCAGCGCAGACGAGGTCGTACTGGCCGCAGGGGCGTGGACGCCGGAGCTGACCCGGGGCCTCGGCCTCCGGATCCCGGTCGAAGCCGCCAAGGGTTACAGCATCACCGTCGAGCGGCCCGCGGGACATCCGGACCTTCCCCTCGCGCTGGCCGAGGGCATGGTCTTCGTGACACCGATGGGGTCACAGCTGCGTTTCGGAGGCACGCTCGAACTCGCGGGGCTCGACCTGCGCATGAACCAACGCCGTGTCGACGCGCTGGCCCGCACCGTGCGCCGCTATCTGCCGGGGATTCCTCGCACACCCACCGTCGAAATCTGGCGCGGCCTGCGCCCGCTGACGCCAGACGACCTCCCGATCCTCGGCCGCCCTGCGGGGACGTCGGGCTTGATTCTCGCCACCGGTCACGGCATGTCGGGGATCTCGCAGGGGCCCATCTCGGGCGAACTCATCGCCCAACTCGTCAGCGGAGAGACACCCGAGATCGATCTCGCGCCCTTCTCTCCCGACCGCTTCTGATTCGCACCCAGCGGCGCATCCACCGACGGAAACGAAAGAAACCCGCATCGTATCGTGGTAAGATAGACCCGTTTAACATGGGTCTGGATCGCCGGAAACGGTACTGCAGCTACTGGAGAATCAAGATGAATACTCACCTTTTTCGCATCACCCTCGCTTTGCTCCTACTCGCTCCGATCGGCGCCACCGCGCAGGTCGACGCGGGCGACGATGTCGTCTTGCAGTGCGAGTCTGAGAACGGAACCGAGTACACGCTCAACGGAACCGCGCCGACCGGTGCGGGGATCGTCAACGAGTGGACGACCGCGCCCGAGGTCGAGCTCGAAAATGCCGAGACGCTGACGCCGACCGGCACATTCCCGCTCGGAGTGACGACCGCAACACTCACGTCGACTCCGGATGTTGGTACACCCGAAAGCGACAGCGCCACTGTGACGGTGGAAGATACCGAACCCCCGGTGGTTCGGATAAAAGCGGATCCCTACTACCTCTGGCCGCCCAACCACGACCTGAAGGAAGTCGAGATCCAGGTTCGGATTCGAGATCGCTGCAGCGGCCAAGACGATTTCGCTGTCGAACTGATCGACGCCAAGAGCAACGAAGCCGACAACGGCAGAGGCGACGGGAATACGGACAACGACATCCAGGGCGCCGACATCGGCACGGATGACCGCAACGTCCGACTGCGGGCCGAGCGCGCCGGCGGAGGCGACGGGCGGGTCTACACCCTGACCTATCGCATCACCGATGGCGATGGCAACGAAACCAATGCCGAAGTGAATGTCTACGTCCCCCACGACGCTTCAGATCTCAAGGATCTGATCGGCGACGAAGATCGGGATCGCGACGACATGAAACCCATCTGCCCGCGTCCGCTCGACGCCGTCGCTCAACTGACCGCGATGCACCCCGGCCTCGGCAGCGTGCGAACCGCAAGGGCCTGCAACAACGTCTGCAAGGCCTGGGCAAAGAGCTGCGATCAGATCGCGAAAGGCACTGCGAAGTGTGTCCAGGGCGAAGAGCGAGCCCTCGCAGTGATCGGAGTGGCGGAGTGCAAGGATTCCGACGACCGCAGTGGGATCCGCGCGTGCCTCGGCGAAGTGAAGGACAAGGCGAACCAGCAGAAGGCCGACCTCAAGCTAGAGGCCGAGAACGCGCGCGATATCTGCGCCCGACAGGCCCAACGCTGTGAAAACGCCTGCGACGACATGTTCGTCGAAGTGCCGGCACCGATCGAGAACTAGTCGTCCACCGCTCGGTTCTCGCCGCACGACAAGCCGCGGGCGGGCGCATCCCGGCGCCCGCCCGCGGAGCT
>JAHEEJ010000172.1 GCA_024640705.1 Deltaproteobacteria bacterium | reverse complement strand
TGTACGGTTTCCGCGCCACAAGGAGGCGCTCGGCATCCGTCATGAAGATTGGAATTCCCAACGAAATCGAGCCTGGTGAGCGGCGAGTCGCCGCGACCCCGGACAGCGTCAAGCGGCTTATCGAACTGGGATTCGAAGTCCTGGTGGAGAGCGGTGCGGGCGAAAGCGCTGGCTTCGCAGACGCTGAATACCAGGAGGCCGGCGCTGAGGTCGCGGCCGACACCGCCGCGGTCTGGAGCTGCGAGCTGGTCACCAAAGTGTGTGCCCCGCAAACCAGTGAAGTCGGCCTCTTGCGCGAGGGTGGGGTGTTGGTCTCCATGCTGTTTCCGGCGCAGAACGAAGCGCTCGTCGCAGCACTCGCCGCGCGCGGGGTGAGTGTCATTGCGCTCGACGCGATCCCGCGCGTCTCCCGAGCCCAAAAACTCGACGTCCTTTCTTCGATGGCCAACATCGCGGGCTACCGCGCGGTCATCGAGGCCGCCAATGTCTACGGCGGGCAGTTCACCGCACAGATTACCGCTGCGGGAAAGACGCCCCCCGCAGAAGTCATGATCATCGGGGCCGGTGTCGCGGGCCTGGCGGCGATCGCGGCCGCGCGCGGTTTGGGTGCGGTCGTCAAGGCCTTCGACACGCGCCCGGCCGTCAAGGAGCAGGTGGAGAGCCTGGGCGCTTCCTTCCTGGAACTCGATTTCGAAGAGTCGGGCGAGGGCGGCGGTGGTTACGCGAAGGTCATGAGCCAGGAGTTCATCGACGCCGAGATGGCGCTGTTTCGCGAACAGGCCAAGCGGGTGGACGTCATCATCACCACCGCGCTGATCCCGGGAAAGAAGGCACCGACCCTGATCACGGCCGACATGGTCGAGATGATGAAGACGGGTTCCGTGATCGTCGACCTCGCGGCCGCGCAGGGGGGCAACTGCGAGTACACCGTGCCCGGCGAGTCGGTCGACCACGGGGGGGTGAAGATCGTCGGCTATACGGATCTCACCAGTCGCATGCCCCGCCACGCTTCGCAGATGTTCAGCGCAAACGTCGCTCACCTGATGGAAGAGATGGGGGGTGGCGAGAATTTTGGCATCGACGAGGAGAACGAGGTCGTGCGCGGGGCGTTGGTGCTCCGCGACGGCGTCAGCAAGTGGCCGCCGCCCAAGATCGAGGTTGCCGCGCCGCCGCCCGCGAAGGCCAAGGTCGAGGTGGCGGAGCCGGTGAGCCCGGCGCCCGCTGCGCCCGCCCGCAGCGTGCTGCCTCGAGTGATCGGTTTGCTGGTGGGGGCCGCGATTCTCGCGAGCGTGGGGCTCTTTGCGCCTCGAGAATTCGTCCAACACTTCACGGTCTTCGTGCTGGCGGTCTTCATCGGTTACCAGGTGGTGTGGAGCGTCACGCCGGCGCTTCACACGCCGTTGATGAGCGTCACCAATGCGATCAGCGGAATCATTCTCGTGGGCGGTTTGTTGGTGGCCGCCCGCGGTGAGTTCGACCTGGCCGCGTGGCTCGGGACCATCGCGGTCTTCGTCGCCACCATCAACGTCTTCGGTGGTTTTCTGGTCACCCACCGCATGCTGAAGATGTTCCGGAAATAGGGGCCATGAGCGAAACTTCGTTAGCGGTTCTCTATCTGGTTGCTGCGGTCCTCTTCATCCTGAGCCTGGGGGGGCTCTCCAACCAGGAGACCGCGCGCCGCGGCAACCTCTGCGGCATCGTCGGGATGACGATCGCGCTGGTCGGAACCCTGCTGCACCCCCATGTCGAGAGCTACTGGCTGATCAGCCCGGCGATCCTGGCTGGCGCGGTCATTGGCGCGATCCTGGCGATCCGCGTCGTGATGACCGCGATGCCGCAACTGGTCGCGATGTTGCACAGCTTCGTGGGGCTCGCCGCAGTACTCGTCGGCATCGCTTCCTACCTCAGTCCGGAAGAGAGCGTCGCCGCCGGAGGCCGCGCCGCGATTCTGGTTCACGAGATCGAGATCTGGATTGGCGTCGCCGTCGGAGCGATCACATTCACGGGGTCCGTCATCGCCTGGGGGAAATTGCGCGGATCCATCAGCGGAAGCCCCCTGCTGTTGCCCGGGCGCCACGCGTTCAACCTGGTCATGCTCATAGCAGTCGTCGTGATGGCGTTCTTCTTCGTCTCGGAGCAAACCACTCACGAACTGGGGCTGACCTACCTGCTCATCATGACGGCGATCACGTGCGTGCTCGGCATTCATCTGGTGATGGCCATCGGCGGTGCCGACATGCCGGTCGTGGTCTCGCTGCTCAATAGCTATTCAGGTTGGGCCGCTGCGGCTGCGGGTTTCATGCTCAGCAACGACCTGCTGATCGTCACCGGCGCCCTCGTCGGCAGCAGCGGTGCGATCCTCTCCTACATCATGTGCCGCGCGATGAACCGCTCCATCCTCAACGTCGCCTTCGGCGGATTTGGCACAGGCGACTCCAAGCCCGCAGCGGGGGGTGACGAGATCGAGGGCGAAGCCCATCCCATCGAAGCCGCGGCGGTCTGTGACCTGCTCAGGGCGAGCAAGGAAGTCATCATCGTTCCGGGCTACGGGCTGGCGGTGGCGCGAGCCCAGCATCTCGTCAACGAGCTGGCCAACAAATTGCGGGAAGCTGGCGTCAAGGTTCGCTACGCGATTCACCCCGTGGCTGGGCGCCTGCCGGGTCACATGAACGTGTTGCTCGCAGAAGCCGGGGTGCCCTACGACATCGTTCTCGAGATGGACGAGATCAACGCGGATTTCGGGAATACCTCGGTTGCGCTGGTGATCGGCGCCAACGATGTCGCGAATCCCAGTGCGGAAACCGATTCGTCGAGTCCGATCTACGGCATGCCGGTCTTGAAGGTGTGGAATGCCGAGAACGTCATCGTGCTGAAGCGAAGCATGGCATCCGGCTATGCGGGCGTGCAGAATCCCCTGTTCTTCCTCGAAAACACCCACATGCTCTTCGGCGATGCGAAGGACAGCATCGGGCAGTTGGTGTCCGGTCTATAGCGCTCGATCCCGGACGGTCGGTCGATGTCGGATCGCGCGCTCGAAGTTGAAGTGAACCCCAAAAACAGGAGGCAACATGAGTAGTCCAACTGGTAAGAAGGTGATCATCGTTGGTGCAGGTGCCCAGGGCATCGTGATCACCGGAGTGTTGGCCGAAGCCGATGACGTCGCAGAGATCGTTCTCGGAGACATCGACGTCAGTCGGGCCAAGGAAATCGCCGAGACCAACGGCAGCCCGAAGATCCGGGTCATCGAACTCGACGCGACCGATCTCGAAGGTATGACTCGCGTCATGAAGGACGGATCATTCGATCTCGTCGTCAACGCCACCCTGCCGAGATTCGTCCACAACGTGATGAAAGCCGCCTATGCGGCCAGGACCCACTACATCGACATGGCGTCGAACGAGATCTATCCGACTCCGGAGGTGCCGACGGAGCAGTTCTTCTACGCCGACGAGTGGAAGAAAGCGGGACTTCAGTGTCTGACTGGCGGCGGTGGCGATCCCGGCCTCACGAACATCATGGCCAAGCTGGCCGTCAATCAGATGGACACGGTCGAAAGCATCAAGATCAAGGACTTCGGAGTCGTCGAGTGTGACGAGCCCGTCGCGCTCTGGTCGATGGAGACCTTTCTCGAGGATGTCTACCTGAAATCAACGATCTGGGAAGACGGCAAGCCCAAGCTGGTCGAAGCGTCGATCGGTCGCGAGGAGTACTTCGTTCCGGGCAAGATCAATCGCAACGGTGCCTTCTATTTTCACGACCACGAAGAAGCGGTGACGATCCCGCTCTTCTGCGGCAAGCCCGTCCAGTACGCGGATTTCAAGATCGGCGCGCCGGACATCGACATGTGGGTCTTTCTCGTCAAGGGCCTGCATCTGATGGATCCAGAGAAGCTCGAGTTCGAAGGGGGCTCCGTCAGCCCGCGAGAGATGCTCTTCAAGCTGATCCCGCCGACCCTGTCGCCAAAGAAGCAGATCGAGTTGTACGAGAGCGACCGACTCTCCAGCGACCTGTGTGTGACGTGTGATGTCGTCGGCGAAAAGAACGGCAAACGGGTCTCGCTCAGCTACTGGAGCGAGAGCCCGAGCGGCAAGGAGGCTTGCAGCCGGATTCGGGGCACCAACGACGTGTCCTGGTTGACGTCCGTTCCGTGTTCGATCTTCGCGCTGATGCTGCTGCGCGGTCAGATCAAGCAGACGGGCGTGTTCCCGCCCGAAGTTCTCGATCCGGACGAGATCGACATCTTCATCGAGGGCGTCAAGGCGTACGGGATCGACGTCATCGAGAAGGTGAATACCGCGTGAGCAACGGCGAGCGTGCCGACGCCGACCGCAGCCGCGGATTCTCGGGGCTGCAGGTCGCCGGCATCGCTCTGTGCTGCGTGCTGCTGACCGCGCTGCTGACCGCCTGGGCGGTCCGCGTATACCTGTACCCATCCGATTTCGAACCGGTGGAATTGAGCGCCCGCGAGCAGAGCGCGCTCGACGCCAAGCTCGCGCGCTTGGAGGGGATCGGCGGGTTCGAACGGCCGGCTTCGAAACGCGAAGACGACGAAAGCTGGCTGCGGCCCGAGCCCTATGCCGAAAGCGAGGTGGACCGCGAAATCAGCTTCAGCGAGCGAGAGCTCAACTCGTTGATCGCACAGAACACGGACCTCGCCACGCGGGTGGCGATCGATCTTTCCGATGATCTCGCGAGTGCGAGGCTTTTGATTCCGGTCGATCCCGATCTTCCGCTGCTCGGAGGGAAGACGCTTCGCGTCAACGCCGGTGTGGGGTTGGCGTATACGGGAAAACGGCCCGTCGTGCGGCTGAAGGGAATCAGCGTGATGGGCGTGCCGATCCCCAACGCGTGGTTGGGCAACCTGAAGAACGTCGACCTCGTCGAAGAGTACGGCACCGATACCGGATTCTGGCAGGCCTTTGCGGCAGGGGTTGCGCAACTCGCGGTCGAAGAAGGTCGTCTCAAGATCAGATTGCGCGAGTGACCCGATCGCGCCAGCACCATGCGAGTGCACGGAACCGCGGCGACGTGCAGTAAGCTAGTGTGCGGGCCAAACGCGGACCCCGTGCCGCGCAGTGGAGGCCACTCCGGGCGGCAGCCCGGGACAACCGCATCGGATGCATTGGGTGGTATGAACGCTTCAGAGGATCTCCGGGCGGTTCGATTTCTACGCATCGCGGCCATCGCAATTGGCGCCCTCGCGTACTGGGGCCTGATTCTCTGGGATCCGACCTGGGATCTGAAGCCGCTCGATGCGTGGCTCTTCCTTCCGACGGATCCGCTGCCACAGGCGATCTTCCTGGTCGCGGCAGCACTCGTCTACCGAAGGCGGGAGTTCCTGCGCAGCGCCATGCGCTTCCAGGGTTCTCCGGCTCTCGCCATACTTCCGCTGTTCCTCGGCTCGGCGCTGTTCGTCTGGGGATACTACGTCGACGCGATGGACCTCGTGCTGGTCTCGTTCATGCTCGTTTCCATCGGCGCTGGACTGCTCTGGTTCGGCGTGCGGTTTGCGCGCGAGTTGGCGATCCCCTGGGTCGTTCTCGCGTTCGCCTTTCCGGTTCCGGCCGTGCTGACGAACCAGGCCTTTTACGCCCTTCGCCTCTGGACTGCCGCGCATGCGGCCGCGTTGTTGCAATTCGTCGGAATTCCGGTCTTGCGAGAGGGAAACGTCATCTCCGGACCGGGCGTGATCGCCCAGGTCATCGATACGTGTAGTGGGCTTCGATCCATCGAAATCCTCACGCTGGTCGCGATTTTTTACGTGAGTTGGTTTCCAGCCCGACGCCTGCGCCAGGCGTTGCTCGTCGTATTGGCTCCTACGATTGCTTATTTGTTCAACGTCATCCGCATTTGCGTGATCGCTGTGGCGCCGACGTCGGAGTATTCGGCGGCCCACACCTTCCAGGGGTTGACGGTCTACTTTGGCGCGATCGCGTGCTTGATTCTCATCGATCGCATTCTCGGTCGCTTTCTCCCGGGCAAGAAGCGATCCAAGTCCGCCACACCGCGAGCGACGACCGCGTTGGGATCGCAGCAGAGTGCTGCGCCAGAATCACAGGAGGCTTCAGAATCGAAACAGCACCCAGTAGCGTTGGGAAATGTCGCGCAGGAATCTCCGCGCGCGCCTCGATCGGGCGGTCTTCTCGGTGCCGCCGCCCTCACGCTGCTCGCCGTGTCGATGCTCGGGGTTTCGATCTGGATGCCTCGGTGGAGCGCCCCCGAAGAAGAAGAGGCCGGAGTCGAACGGATCAGCCTTCCGGCGGAACTCGATGGCTGGACGAAAAGTCGGAGGATACCGTCCGACGGCTCGTTTCTTTGGACCGTGCGATTTCTGAAAGACGAGTACTGGATTTACGAGCGCGATGGCGATGAGATATCGGCCTTCATGGGTGTAGACGACCGTCGCAGTCGCAGCCGAAGCCTGCTCTCGCGCAAGAATGCGGTGCCGGGGCGTGGCTTCGAGGTCATGGAGCGGGATTCCGTTTCGCTCGATCCGATCGAGGTGCCTGTCGAACGGACCGTTGCGCAATCCCGATTGGCACACGTCCTCACCTATTACTGGTACGAGGAAACCGAAGGGTTGAATTCGGAGATCTTTCGCGCGCTGTTTGCAACCGATCAATCGCCGTTTCGCCGGGTGCGGCCGGCACGGGTGATCCGGGTGGCCACTGCGGTCGATTCAAGTCCGGCTGCTCGGGTGAAAGACGAAGCAAAGCTTCGCGCGTTTGCCGCTTCGCTGGCGGCCGCACTGCGCGAGTAACCCCTCTATCTAGGTTGGCAGGCACTTCTGAGGTCGAGGCCTGGACGGTGGTCGGCCGACGCAACTCGCCGATGGCGGTGTTTCCGTTCAGCGATAGCCCGGAAGCCCTTGTGATTCTGGCGAGTGGCGATCAGCCCACCGAAGGCCGGAAGTTGGAAAAATTTTTCCGTTCAAATGGAACAGCCGTTCCCAGAATGGCCCGGGCGTCTTCAGGGAAGGGCATTCCACTTTTCAATCCTATTGGAATTGAAGCGTTTTTCTAATTCGCAAAAGCGCCGACCGTGGCACGAAGATTGCTTTTAGAGTCTGTTATTGGGGACTGTCCCTGGACGTGTACTATTTCGCAGCTCGCCCACAAGGGCGTGAGCGGGCATGCAGACCTTTGAGCTGACCGAATCCACGCGCTGCATAGCGACGGGAGAAATTACAGTGACGAATCGCTTCATGAAGTTCCTCTGCAATCTGATGGTGACGGGAGTGTCTGTCGGACTGGCAATACCGGCTCTTGCTGGAATTGAGCCGACGCCGACCGCGACGGCTACGCCGACGTCGACCCCGACCGCCACGCCGACCGCGGAGCCGACGCCGACCTCGACGCCGACCGCCACGCCGACCGCGGAGCCGACGCCGACCTCGACGCCGACCGCCACGCCGACCGCGGAGCCGACGCCGACCT
>JAHEEJ010000171.1 GCA_024640705.1 Deltaproteobacteria bacterium | reverse complement strand
GACTCCGGCGCCACGGTCGGGGTGCTCGATGCGGATGTCTACGGCCCGTCATTGCCGCTGCTCACGGGCGCACGGGGTCGCCCGGAAGTGCGCGGCAAGCAAATCGTGCCGCATGTCGCACACGGCATGAAGGTGATGTCGATGGGTTTCCTGGTCGACGACGGCTCGCCGGTCATCTGGCGCGGGCCGATGGTGCACGGACTCATCAAGCAATTCCTGACGGACGTCGACTGGGGGGAGCTCGACTATCTGGTCATCGACATGCCGCCCGGGACGGGTGACGCCGCGCTCACGCTGACCCAACAGGCGCCGCTCGGAGGCGCGATCATCGTGACGACGGCGAACGATCTTTCGCTGATCGACGCGCGGAAGGGCCTGAAGATGTTCCAGAGTGTCGAAGTTCCGGTGCTCGGAATCATCGAGAACATGTCTTACTTCACGCCGCCGGATCTGCCGGATCGCAAGTACTACATCTTCGGTAAAGGCGGCGGCCAGCGCACTGCCGAGGAACTCGGGGTGCCCTTCCTAGGAGAGATCCCGATCGACCCGCGGATCGTCGAAGGTGGCGACGCGGGCGTCCCGATCGTCGTGCAAGTCGCAGACTCGGCTGCCGCGAAGGTCTTCCGGGAATTGGCGGGAACGATCGCGCGCAAGCTCGCCGTGCTCGCGGATCGAACCCCCGCGATTGCAGACGCCAACATCACCTGGGTGACCTAGGCGCGCAAGTTTTGGCCGTAGGCCAACCCGCAGCCAGGCGCGCAACCCAGATGGCGCGATGCAACGTTCCCGCGCAGTCGCACGCATCACGCCCGGGTGGACAGGAAAAAATCAGCTGCGTTATCGGACCCTGCCGAAAACGCAGCTTGAATTTCCTATTCTCGGAATCGAATAGAGCCGGGAGCCGTCGCCGGTGCCGTCTTGTGTGGATCACTGGTCCGCGGCGCAATCTCCTCGGTGGTCGAGCGAAGCTCCGCTACAGCGTCGTACGCAATCAGTCGGGTAGGTGTTCCCGTCACAGCCACAGACCGGGTCGATGGGCGTGTTGCAGCGTGAGAAGCAGTCGTCCGAAATCGGCGTGCAGACGCCGTCCACATACGGTTGGGGGGTGCCGCAGGTGCCTTGTGCAAACTCGCAGAATTCACCCTGCAGACACTGAATATCCCCAAATCCCGCGCACGGAGCACCTTCGAGCACACAGTCGCTCGAACACAGATCGCCGTCTACGTTGTTGCCGTCATCGCACTCTTCGCCCGGATCGACGACGAAATCCCCGCAGTAGGGCGCTGGGCAGCTGCATTGGTCGCTACACGCCATGTCCACGCAGACGGCATACAGGGGGTTACATCCTCCGCGGCAGAACTCGTTCGGGGGATCGCAACTCTCTCCCTCGTCCACCCTTCCATTGCCACAGAGCGGATCACACGGAAAGTGGTATGTGCCGGTGTGCGATGCGAAGCTCCTACGCAGGTGCTTGCAAGACTCCCGCTCAGGCTCGCGAGTATCGCAGTCCTGGGCTTCACAATAGGCACTGCAGAGTCCAAACGCGGCGCCGGCGAGGCCGTCGCACTGCGTCTCACCCGCGGGCGTCTGTCCATCGCCCTCCCCGCCTATGCCGTAAGCGGTCGCTCCAGTCGACACGAGAGTGAACAGTGCGAGGGGCGTGATGGAAGCGAGACCGAATCGCAGCAGATTCGGCGCAGACCGAAAAATCGCGCAGCGTAGCGTCATTCCGTGTTCCTCCCGCGTGGAAATGCGTACCATCGAATTCCGAAGCGAACTCCGGATTCAGCGTGCGACTATTGTATTCCGATGGCCGACACGCAATCAATCAATTTCTGAGCGTAGATGAGCATCATCAGGGCATGATGTCTGCGAGCAACAGCGTAAGTCCACGGGATGAAGCAAGTTGATGATTCCCTCTAGGTCCCTCTCAGGCCAGCTCGGAGCTTGACAGGACCCCGCTTCGATTCAGTTGGCTCGATCAAGGGCAAAACTGCCCCTGTCGGGACAACTTCGATGGTCCTACCATTTGGTGGCTTCACTTCGGAGCCAGCCATGGAAATCCCCGATCTCAGAAAAGAACAACAGCAGACCCTGGATACGCCCCGTCTGCACTACAGCTTGCTCGCCCGCATGCTCTTTTTCGGCATGGACATTTTCTATGGTCGAAAGCGCACGCTGTCGAAGTTCAAGGTGCTCGAGGTGATCGCTCGTGTGCCGTATCAGGCATGGGAGCACGTAGCGTATATCGCCATGACACATAAGTACGGAGAGCCGGATTTTGCACGGCGCATCTTCGATTTCGTGACCGAGGCGCGACAACAGCAGGATAACGAACAATGGCATCTCCTCATCCTGGAGGAGATGATCGATCAGCAGGGTTTGAAGGAGGGTTTTTTTCGCTACCGCCTCCTGCCCCAGATCATTGCCTTCTTCTACTACCACGTCAGCTGGGCTCTCTACGTGGTTCGGCCGAGCCTGAGCTATCGACTCAATGTCTATTTTGAAGATCACGCCGAACATGAGTACATGGAGTTCGTGCGCGACAACCCCGATCTCGAGCAGATCCCTTTCAAGAGCATCTTCGAGAAGGACTACGGCGCTTTTGCGAATCAAGCAGATGTCTTTCGGCGAATAGGCCTGGACGAGCGCGAACACAAGCGGGAAAGCCTCGCCCGGATCGATCAGCCGCGCTTCAACTGAAACATCGCCCGACACGGGGCAATTGTGCTCCTATTCAAGTTCGGCTCGACCGAATGCCAGTTATCGGACCTTGCCGAAAACGCAGCTTGAATTTTCTATTCTCGAACCATTCAATTCCGAGGGCTGCGCTACGGTTGGCGGAATCTCCTCAAACAAGGTCCGAGCCTGGAATCGATGCACGGCGAGCCCGAATTTCAGGCATGGTGACCGAGATCAAAGCGGGCATGGCTGCCCAGTTCGAGAGCCTGCGAAAGATGGAGCGCAACGGCGAGTTGAAATCAATGCCAGGGTTTTCCATCGCCGAAAACTAACGCTCGACCTGATTCGGGGAATCCAAGTGCTTCAACGTCGATGGAGGCCTGTGAGAATTATGATGATATCCGCACTTCTATTATTGTTGCTGGTCATACCAATCCCAGTTGACGCCCAGGAATCAACGCAAACCAAATATCCAGAAGCCGTTGCGATTTTCGAGGAGCCTTTCCATCAACCTGTTTATGAACAAAACCTATTCAAGATTTTGGACGTTCACGTCCCGGCGCTTGCCACCACCAAGTTTCACATTCATGCTGAACCTGTCCACTATGTCCTGTTTCAGGATTCCTTATCAATCGAACAGTTGGCCGGTGGTGAATGGAGCACACCCGGCGCAGACGAATCAAACGCCGACCTCACTCGATACTTGGGCATGTCCTCTGCTGATATTTACAGCGCCGAAAACGCAAAAGTTCATCGCGTTCGAAACATTGGGCAACAGCCTTTTCGCATCCTGGCCATTATCAACCAGGGGCCGGGAGCGACGCATGATGGCAATGTCTTGGGGCAGAGTGATTGGACGGGGGAGCCGTTTGAAAACCGATGGTTCAAAAGTTCGCCAATGGAGTTGGTGGCACATTCAAGCACTGAAGATATGCAGGTTGCAAACGACGCCGTCCTATTCAACCCCTTTGGCGACAATGTGCAGATTGAAGTCAATGGCCGCTCGAATCGCCTTCAGGATTGGATGGCAATTCAGCGCGATATGAATTTGAAACTAACCAATAATGACGATGAGCCAGCTCGACTTGTATTGGTCGAAATTCGATAGTTTGCTTTGCCCCGACATCGCTAAGCAGCTAGCGCGGGTGCCGAGGCGCTTTCCCGTCGCTCTTCAGGGCGCCCGGGTCTGATTCACACGCGACGCGCAACGCGACAGATTCCAGGTGATGGCGCTGGCCGAAAACCCGGCTTCCCCTACCTCTCCTCAGCTGCGAGCCCTGGGGGATCCGTCAGTTTCTCTCCAAGCGGCAGATTTCGTCCAGGGGCGCCGAGCTGACCCCTGCCACCCGCTGACCTTCCGTCACACCGCGCGCTGGGCCATCGGCCACCTGCGCGGGAAGTGAGGATTGTCGCTCCAGAACTCCCGAAAATTGCCTAGCCTCTGGGGTGAACAACGGAGGCTGATCAAGGATGCAGTCTGACATGAAAGAGCTGGACAGCCTGCTCGATTACACCATCCGGCACAACGAGGAGCACGCCAAAGAGCTGGAGAACCTGGCCGAGAAGGCGAGAGAGCTGGGCAAGGGACGGGTGGACGAGGAGATCAAGAGAGGTGTGGAGCAGCTGAACCAGGCCAATCAAAGCCTGGAAAGGGCGCTGAAACAGCTGCGAGAATAGCCTCAGCGAAGACTCGAGCAGAGTGCGGAGGAAACGCCATGTGTTTGGCGAAGGCCTATTTCAAGGAAGGCGACGAGGACGAGCTTCTTCTGGAGAACGTGGTTTCTCTGGAAGTGAAGGACGACTCGCTCGTATTGACCACGATCATGAAGGAGACCCGGGAGATCGAGGCGAGATTGAGCAGCGTCAATTTCCGAAACGGGAGTATCGTTCTCGAACGAACTGGCTGAAGTCTGCCCCGTGCACTACCGGTGGCGCCGAACGCCACCGCTCAGTCAGACTTTCGCAACGGCGACGGCAGTGACGTCGACGCGCTGCTCTCGATCTCCATCAGGGGTGCATCGATTGAGCGGGGGCGTCGAGCAGCGCGCGCAATCTTTCGGCGAGTTCGATCTTTCGAAAGGGTTTGTAGATGAGCTCGGCACCGAGCTCGGCTGGACCTGCTGCGGCGAGATGTTCGCCCGTGAAGCCGGACATCAGCAATAGCTTGACTCCGGGTCTCATTTCACGCGCGTGCTTCACGAGATCAGTGCCCGAAACGCCGTTGGGTAGCACCACGTCGGACAGCATCAGATCGAGGGAGTCGAGATTCGCAATCAGGCGCCGTGCCTCATCGCCGTCTCCGGCCTGTACGACGTTGTAGCCGAGGTCGGTCAGCATTCTGACCACGAGTCGACGGACCTGCGTTTCGTCTTCGACCACGAGTAGCGTCTCTCCGCGCCCGTGTTGGGGACTCGAGGCGACGACGGAATCGCTTGCCTCGGCACACTCCCAGGAGCGGGGGAGGTAGATTCGAACCTCCGTTCCGACCCCCTCCTCGCTGCTGATCTCGATATGACCGCCGGATTGTTTCGCGAATCCGTAGACCATGCTGAGGCCCAGTCCGGTACCCGCTCCGAGTTCCTTGGTGGTGAAGAATGGCTCGAACACCTTCTCCTGGATTCCGCTCGGCATACCTCCACCGGTGTCTCGAACACGGAACAAGACGTATTGTCCAACGCTCTTTGCTGCGGTCCCGAAGTCGTTCGTCTCTTCGATCGTTGCATTCGAGACGTCGATCCTGAGCTCACCGCCTTCCTGCATCGAATCACGCGAATTCCAGACGAGGTTGAGTAGGGCGGTCTCGAGTTGAAGGCGATCCGCGTTGCAGTTCCAGAGGTCGCGGTCGACTCGGGTTTCGAGTTGGATCTCGCTTCCGAGCGTGGATTCGATCAGGCCAATCATGCCTTCGAGCAGGGAAGCACCGTCGATCGATGTCGTTGAGAGCACCTGCTTGCGCGAGAAGGACAAGAGGCGCTGCGTCAAGGCTGCGCCGCGATCGGCGGCTTTGGCCACGTCGCCCAGCAGGTCGGCGAGATCACCACCCTCGCGCGCACGCTGCTCCAGCAATTCGAGGTTTCCGATGATCACGGCCAGTAGATTGTTGAAGTCGTGAGCAATGCCACCGGTCAGCTGTCCGAGCGCTTCCATTTTCTGTGCCTGGCGAAGCTCCTCCTGGGCCTCGAGGCGCTTGCGCATCTCTTCCCAGAGCTCGGCATTCGCCATCGCGAGCTCTGCATTCTTGATCAGCAGATGATTCTCGCTCTCCTGAAGGCTCGCTTCACTCGCGAGCGCCTGAGAACGCAATTGATTCTGGACGCGCTGCGCCCACCATTCGCGCGCCGTAAGTACCGCCACGAACAATACGAGCGCCAATACCGTATAGGGAAGGACCTGCGGATTCGTTCCCCTGTCGAAAAAGGCCATGACCGCGAGCACGAGCGCCACGGATATGGGCGAAAGGAGCGATTCCCACTGCAGCGCGCGGCTTTCCCATTGGGGCTGCAGCGGTGTCGAGCGACTCGCGTCGTCGAGGCGATCTTCCTCGAATGCGGACCAGCAGATGAAAGCGAACGGCAGGAGATAGACCGCATTGAAGGCATCGG
Source organism: Deltaproteobacteria bacterium (assembly GCA_024640705.1). Lineage (GTDB taxonomy): Bacteria > Myxococcota_A > UBA9160 > UBA9160 > SMWR01 > JACZVU01. The sequence continues at coordinate 1,285 of JAHEEJ010000171.1, read as the reverse complement.
TCGATGAGAAATCGCCGTTCACGAGCCAGTACGCCGTCATGTTGTCGGCCAGCGCGAGCGTGGCGCCTGCGAGGAGAATCGGAATCATGACCGAGCGTTGCGGGCCGCCCAGGTAGAAGAGAGTGCTGGCGAGCCCGTAGAAGAAGACCGTTGTGCTGGATAGCGCATAGCCGACGGTGGTGATGGACAGCGCGGGGTTCTGCGACCAGCGGAGGATCTCGAAGAAGAAGATCGTGTGGGCAATCAGCAGTGCGAAGACGATGATGCCGAGGTTACCGAGCTGGACGAGCGTAACGCCTCGCGAAGGCGAGCGATTGCAATAGAACCAGATGCCCGCGAGAAACAGGGGTGACATCGCGAGGAACAAGGCGTCGGACCACGATGGAATGGGCGACAGCACGTGCGCGACCAACTCGTACCAGGACCATGCGAAAGTGCCGAGCGCGTAGGCGAGGATTCCCAGCCCAAAGCACAACCACGCCTTGCGGTAATTGGCCTGGAGGCCTCTCGCCGTGTGGAAGCACTTTGCGGCCACGACCAGCTGAACGAATCCCCAGTAGAGGTCGGACCACCATAGTTTGAGGGCGCTCGGCAGGAAGAGAACGGGGACCATTCCCAACGCGACGACCAGCAGGAGAAGGCCGAGCAGCTCGAGACGTCCGAATTGCAGGGTTCGATCGCGCCGCGCGGGAAAATCCAATGCGGTTCCCTCAGCTTGCCTCATGGATGCGTTCCGCCGTGAGGCCATTCCGATGGGGGTGGGTCGAGTCTCGGTCGGGCCGGTGTCGATATCGGCCGTCTGGATTGCGCAGGTGAGATCTCCTCGCGCGGGCAGGAAGAAAATATCCGACAGCGGGAATTGCTCCACCCAGATTGGAAATTTCGAGCGCGAGGCGATGGAAGGCACAGTTCGCGCTGTGATCTGGCCGGTCGCTCAGCGTGCCGGCTTCAGGGACTCGCCATGCCACGCCAGGCGACGCTTCAGTGCGTCTTTCGCAAAGCTCGGCTGCGCGAAACAGGGGTGCTCATGTAGGTACACGCGAGTTTTTTGGGAACGTTTAGATATCACAGCGCCCGATGCATCTGCTCGCCACCAATGATCGGTAGGTTGAAGTGCTTGTCGCTGCCGAGGAAGAAGCTCAGCGTCCCGCCCGGTTCTGATTTACCACCGATTACCGACTCGACAGGATCACAGGCCATCGGCCCTGGCCGAAATCCCGGCTCCGCTTACGGATCCATGTATGGCCGCATTGGTTCGCGTTGCCAAAAGCGGCAATTCACCGAG
>JAHEEJ010000170.1 GCA_024640705.1 Deltaproteobacteria bacterium | reverse complement strand
GCCGTCATCATCGGCGCCGGGATCGTCGGCAACAGCATCGCCTACCACCTCGGCAAGCAAGGCTGGTCGGACCTCGTGATGCTCGACAAGGGCCCCCTGCCCAACCCCGGCGGCTCCACCGGCCACGCCTCCAACTTCATCTTCCCGGTCGACCACTCCAAAGAGATGACCGCGCTCACGGCAGACAGCGTCCGCCAATACAAGGAGCTCGGCGTATTCACCGAAAGCGGCGGTATCGAGGTCGCGCGCACCGAAGAGCGGATGCAGGAGCTGCAGCGGCGGATGGCCTCGGCACTCGCCTGGGGCATCGAGCCGGCTTCGATCATTACGCCGGCCGAAGTCAAGCAACTCGTGCCCTACATCGACGAGTCGGTGATCGTGGGCGGCTTCTACGTTCCCAGCGTGGGCGTGGTCGACTCGCTGCACGCCGGAACCCTGATGCGCGAGACCCATCAGAAATCCGGCGCACTGCACGTCTCGCCCAATACGGAGGTACTCGGGATCGACGTCGAGCGCGGACGCATCCGCCGCGTGCGCACTGCGCGCGGCGACATCGAGACCGAGGTGGTCGTGGTTGCATGCGGCGTCTGGAGTCCGGCGATCGCGCGCATGGCCGGCGCCTCCATCCCCCTCACCCCCGCCGTGCACCAGATGATCGACGTCGGACCGGTGCCCCGCTTCGCGAACGCCCAGAAGCACATCGAGTATCCGATCGTGCGCGACATGGACACCAACATGTACGAGCGGCAGGACGGCTCGGGGCTCGAGATCGGCTCCTACGCCCACCGCCCGATTCTGCACGACGTCGAGGAGATCCCGTCGATCGAGGAGTCGGCACTCTCGCCGACCGAGCTGCCGTTCACCCAAGCCGACTTCGATCTGCAGATGGAGCACGCGCTCGAGCTGATGCCCGAGATCGTCGGCGACGAGAGTGTTGGCGTGAAGTACGCGATCAATGGATTGCTCTCGCTCACGCCCGACGGCATGCCGCTGCTCGGCGAGACCCCCGAGGTCAAGGGCCTGTGGTCGGTGGCCGCGGTGTGGATCAAGGAGGGGCCCGGCATTGGCCGCGCGGTGGCCGAGTGGATGACCCACGGCGAATCCGAGATCGATCTGCACTCCTCCGACATCGCCCGCTTCTACGAGCACCAGAAGACCCGGACACACATCCGCGCGCGCACTGCCGAAGGCTTCAACAAGACCTACGGCATCGTGCATCCCGGCGAGCAATGGGCTTCGAACCGCGACGTGCGGCTCTCGCCCTTCAACGCGCGCGAAAAAGAACTCGGCGCGGTGTTCTACGAGGCGATGGGCTGGGAGCGCCCGCAGTGGTACGAGTCGAACGCACCCCTGCTGGAGGAGTACGCCGATCGCGTCAGCCGCCGCGACGCGGAGTGGGAATCGCGCTGGTGGTCGCCGATCATCAGCGCCGAACACCTGGCCATGCGCGATCGGGCCGGAATGGTCGACCTGACCGCGTTTCACATCTTCGACGTGCTCGGCGCCGGTGCGCTCGAGACCGTGCAGCGGGTTTCGGTGCGCCAGATGGACGTTCCCATCGGCCGCGTCGTCTACACCCCGTTGCTGACACCGAACGGCGGCTTTCGCTCGGACCTGACGATCATGCGCCTGGGCGCGGAGCAGTTCCGGGTCGTCACCGGTGCCGCCCACGGCATGGCCGACATGAAGTGGTTCCGCGACAACCGTCCGGAGGACGGCAGCGCACAAATCGCCGATCACACCTCCGGTATCTGCACCCTGGGGCTGTGGGGCCCGCGCGCTCGTGACATTCTCGCCAGCGTCACGTCCGACGACGTCTCGCACGCTGGCTTCGGGTTCGCCAGCTGCCGAACCATCGAGATCGACACCCTGCGCGTGATGGCGTCCCGGATCTCCTACGTCGGCGATCTCGGTTGGGAACTCTACGTACCCACGGAGCACGGCCAGAAGTTGTGGGACCTGCTGTGGGAGGCCGGCCAGCCGCACGGCGTCGTTCCGGTTGGGATCGGCGTCTACGGCACCAGCGGTCGACTCGAGAAGTGCTATCGGGCCTACGGATTCGAGCTCGAAAGCGAGTACAACGCGGTCGAGGCGGGCATGTCCACTCCGGCGCTGAAGCGCGAGGACTTCATCGGCCGCGAAGCCCACCTGCGGCACCGCGACGAGGATCCCGCCGCAATCCTTTGCACGCTGACGGTGGAGGACCACACGTCGGCCTCGGGCGTCAAGCGCTACATGCTCGGTCGCGAACCGATCCTGGGTCACGATGGCGCAGCGCTGGTCGACGCGAAGGGGCGGCGCTCGTACGTCACCAGCGCTGGGGCGGGGCCGTCGATCGGGAAACACATCCTGATGTCGTACCTGCCGCCCGAACAGGCCCGCGAGGGCGAGCGGCTGCAGGTCGAATACCTCGGCGAACGCTACCCGGTGACCGTCGCGGCCGTCGGCTCCAAGCCGGTCTTCGACCCCGAGAACAAACGGCTCCGGTCGTAGCATGAACATCCTCGTCTGCATCAAGCGCGTGCCCGTGACCGGTGGCCGCATCGTCCTCAGAGACGACGAGCAAGCCATCGAGACCCGCCACCTCGGTTTCGCGATCAGTCCACACGAGGAATGCGGCGTCGAGGAGGCCGTGCGTCTGGTCGAGCAAAACGGCGGCGAGTCGACGGTGCTGACGCTGGGACCGCCCGAGGCCGAGGAGCAGATCCGCGACGCGATGGCGGTTGGCATCAACCGCGGCATCCTGCTCGAAACGTCCGAAGAGTGGGACGCGCAGGCCACCGCCGCTGCGATCGTAGCCGCGGTCGAGGAAGAGCGCGCCGCCGGCACTGAGTACGACCTGATCTTCTTCGGCAACGAATCGGCCGACACCGGCAACTACCAGGTCGGGATCCGCGTCGCGCACGCGCTCGGCCGACCCTGTGTGACCGGTCTCAAGAAAATCGAGTTGGTCGGGGGCCGCGCGCGTTGCGAGCAGGAGATCGATGACCAACGCGACGTCTACGACGTCGCTCTGCCGGCGGTGGTAACGGTCAAAGAAGGGCTCAACCTTCCGCGCTACCCCTCGGTGCCGGGGCGTCTGCGGGCGAAGAAGAAACCGATCGATCGCAAAACCCCCAACCCGCGCCCGGCCGCGCTGGAGCGGGTGCGGCTGAAGCTGCCGCCCGGCGAAGACAAACCGACCGAGATCCTGGGTCACGGACCCGAGGCGGCGCCGGCGGTGGTCGAACTTCTGCGACAGATCGGGGTGATCTAGATGGCGGTGCTTGCCCTACTCGAGCATGACAACGGTGCGATCGGCGACGTGGCGACCCAGGTATTGTCGTTCGGCGCCGCCTACGCGGCCGCAGCCGGGTTGCCACTTCACGCAGTGGTGATTGGCCCCGGCGGCGAGGCGGCCGCAGAACCCGCCGGCCGCTTTGGCGTCACCACCCTGCACGTCGCCGAGCACGAAGGCCTGGTCGCCTACGCGCCACAGGCCATCGCCCGCGGTGTGGCGGAGTTGATCGGCCGGCTTTCGCCGGTGGCCGTGATCGGCGCCGGCAGCGAGCGCGGCAACGAGGTATTCGCCCACCTCGGTGCGATCACCGACCTTCCGTTCGCGGCCAACTGCATCGAGGCCGCACCGGGTGAGGTTGCGCAGGTGACGCGCGTCCGCTGGGGCGGCAGCCTGCTCGAGGAAGCGCGCGTTCACGGCGCGCTCAAGCTGCTCACGCTCGCTCCGCACAGCTTCGAAGCACGCCCGGCCGCCGCCGCCGCGCAACCCGCGGTCGAACGATTCACCCCCGTCCTGAGTGATGTCGACCTTGCCGTTCGCGTGGTCGAGCGCGTGCAGACACAGACCGGCGGCGGTGTCTCGCTGGCGTCTGCCAAGGTCGTGGTCAGCGGCGGTCGCGGGGCCGGCTCGGCGGAGGGCTTCGCCCCGATCGAAGAACTGGCCGGACTGCTCGGCGGTGCCGTCGGTTGTTCGCGCGCGGTCACGATCGCGGGCTGGCGCTCACACACCGATCAGGTCGGGCAGACCGGCACCAAGATCGCGCCGGAGATCTACATCGCCTGCGGCATCAGCGGGGCGACCCAGCACATGGCGGGCTGCAAGGGCGCCAAGCGAATCCTGGCCGTCAACACGGATCCCGAGGTCGCGAACACGGCCGACTTCGATTACGCGGTGATCGGCGACCTCCACCAGGTGCTCCCGGCCATCTCGGCCGAACTCCGGAAGGCCGGATTGAAGTGAGCTACGCCGCTCTGGCCGCGCTGGTGCTGGCGGTTGCGTTATGCGGCGGCATCTTCGCCCGTCGAGCGCGGCTGTTGGTGAGGCTGGTGCTCCAGGGAAAGCCCGCCCCGCGGTTCGATGACGTCCCCGCCCGAGTGCGCAACGAGGCCGTGATCGCACTCGGCCAGCGCAAGCTGCTGCAACGGCTGGTACCGGGCCTCACGCACGCGTTCATCTTCTGGGGATTCATCGCGCTGTTGCCGACGATTGCGATGGCGATGATCGCGATCGTCGACCGCACGGCGACCCTCCCGTGGCTCGGCCATCAGCCTTGGTTTGCACTGCTGGTGGACGTGTTCGCGGTACTGGTGCTGACCGGCGTGATCACGACTTTCTCGATCCGCATGATCCTGCGCCCCAAACGTTTCGAGGGCAGCCACCTGGCTGAGGCGGCCCTGATTTTGGCGCTGATCGCCGGCGTCGTCGCCACCCTGCTGCCCTGGCACGCGTCGAAGATTGCGCTCTCGCTCAACGAGTGGCCGGCCGCCTGGTCGCCGGTGTCGAACGCCCTCTCCCATTGGTTCGACGGTGACGCGGGGACAGCGGCGGCCGAACGCGTGCTGGTATGGGCGCACGTGCTGATCATCCTCAGTTTCCTCGCCTACGTGCCCTACACCAAGCATCTGCACGTCTTCACCGCCGTGGTCAACGTCTTCTTCGGACGCACCAAAGCGCGAGGCCGATTGGAGCCGCTGCGGTTCGACGAGGAAGGCCCCGAGGAGGACATGCGGCTCGGCTCGGGCACCGTGGCCGACCTGACCTGGAAGCAGATCATCGACACCTACTCGTGTACAGAGTGCGGTCGCTGCCAGGACGTCTGCCCCGCGCATGCAACCGGCAAGGATCTTTCCCCCAAGCTGCTGATCATGGCGCTGCGCGACCAACTCTTCGCCGAAGGTCCCGGCCTGCTGGACGGCGCTGACTCTGCCGAGGCCCCATCGCCGCTCGTGCCGGGCGCGGTGAGTGACGATGTCGTCTGGGATTGCGTCACTTGCGGCGCCTGCGTGCACGAATGTCCGGTCTCGATCGAACACATCGACCACATCGTCGACCTGCGCCGCCATCTGGTGATGGTCGAGTCGCGCTTTCCGGCCGAGGCCGATCCGATGCTGCGCGACGTCGAGCGCGCCTCGAACCCGTCGGGCAACGCCCAGTCGGACCGGGCCGCCTGGGCGGAGGGGCTCGACGTGCGCGTGCTCGAGCCCGGCGATTCCGCCCCGGAAGTCCTGTACTGGGTGGGGTGCGCGGCCTCGTTCGACCCGCGCGCGCGCCAGACCGCCGTATCCACCGCGAAGTTGCTGAAGGCGGCGGGGGTCGACTTCGCCATCCTCGGGCCGCGCGAGTGTTGCACGGGGGACCCGGCCCGGCGAATGGGCAACGAATACGTCTTTCAGGAGCTCGCTGAGCAGAACGTGGAGACACTCAACGCGGTCGCCCCGACGACGATCATCACGTCGTGTCCCCACTGTTTCAACACGCTCTCCAGCGAGTACCCCGACTTCGGGGGCAACTACAACGTAAAACACCACAGCGAGTTTCTATCAGAGCTGGTGCGCGACGGTCGCCTCAACCCCACCGCGAGCGACACCCCCATCACCTACCACGATTCGTGCTATCTGGCGCGCCACAACGACGTGCTCGAAGCGCCGCGCGAGCTGGTGGCGGCGGTCGGCAAACCGGTCGAAATGCAACGCATGGGCAAGCGCACCTTCTGCTGCGGCGCGGGCGGCGCACACATGTGGCTGGAGGAGCGCGGCAGCCCGATCAACGAAGATCGGGTGCGCGAAGCGGCTGAGACGGGGGCGGAGACGCTGGCCGTAGCCTGTCCGTTCTGCACCGTCATGCTCGATGACGGAATTCGTACTTCGGGCGTCGATCTGCGCGTGACCGACATTGCGACCTTGCTCGCCGATGCGATCGCGGCACCCGCGGACAGCGACTGACTTCGCGCGACGATCCGCGCTGACCGGCAGGGCTCCACCCGCACGCCATCGATGCCGGTAACCCGTGTCAGCTAGACGGAGCTTGCTGCGCCGCGCGCCACTCCTGTACGAGTTTCTTTGACTTTTCCAACTCGTAGCGCGAGAGCTTGACCTCGACGTTCTTTCGCCACTGATCGGCGCCGTTTGCGTCGCTGAGGGTGAACCACTTATGGGCCGCGACCAGATCGCGCGGGACGCCTTGTCCCTTGAAGTATCCAATCCCGAGATTGATCTGGCCGAGGGCGTTGCCCTGCTCGGCGGCTTTCTGAAACCACTCCATCGCGCGAACGTCGTCCTTCTCGATCACGCGACCTTCCGCGTAGAGCGCACCCAGATTGAGTTGCGCCGACACATAACCCTGCTCGGCGGCGCGGCGATACCACTCGATGGCCTTCGCATGATCGGTGGCAACGCCCAACCCCTCGAGGTAGATCCGGCCCAATCGGTTGGCGGCCACCGGATCGTCGGATTCCGCGGCACGCGTGTACCACCGGGCAGCCTCGGCGAGGTCCTTCGCGACACCTCGGCCCTCTTGATACAGCACGGCCAGGCTGACTTGCGCCTCGACATCTCCCTGCTCGGCGGCCTTCCCGAGCCATCGGGCACCTTCCGCTTCGTCGACCGCCACACCGCTTCCGTTGAGGTACCGCAGTGCCAACGCAACCTGGGCTGCGGGTGAGCCCTCCTCCGCGGCCCGTCGATACCACGCGCGGGCTTTGTTCAAATCCCGCGGAATGCCGTCGTCGCCGCGCTCGTAGATTTGTCCGAGGTGCATCTGTGCGCGATCCAGGCCTTGCTCAGCGGCTTTCGTGCACCAGTCCAGTGCCGCTTTCGGGTCGCGATCGACACCCCTTCCGTGCTCGTACGCCATTGCAAGGTTGAGTTGCGCAGCCGCAAACCCCTGCGCGGCCGACGCGCGAAACCACTTCAGCGCCTCGACGTAGTTCGCGTTGCGCGACTCGGCGTTCTGTTCGGTGACCGACTTCCCGAGCAGCGCATCGGGAACCTTCATTCCGCGCAGCAACGCCTGTTGGGCCCATTCGGGAAGCTGGCTGTTCTCGTCTGCGGCCAGCAAATTGTTGGAGTAGAGCACGCCGAGCCGGTTCTGCGCGACTGCGTGCCCCTGATCGGCCGCCGCCCGCAACCATTTCCCCGCGTTCTGGTAACTCTGCGGTACGCCGCTGCCCATCCAGTACGCAAAACCGATTTCCGACTCCGCTTCGGCGTCGCCTCGTTCTGCAGCGAGGAGATACCAGACCGCCGCCTCGACCGGATCCGGATCGACTCCGGCCCCCTCGGTGTACCGCTGCCCCAACGACACCTGGGCTCTGAGATCGCCGTGTTCGGCAGCAGT
>JAHEEJ010000169.1 GCA_024640705.1 Deltaproteobacteria bacterium | reverse complement strand
TGGAAGGCATCGGCCAGCAGGTCCATCTGCGCGACATCTCCGGCCGCAGCGGAACAGGCATGATCGGCGATGTGACGACGTTTCAGATATCGCTCGAGAACCAGAACCTCATGGATGGCGCTTCCTGCCGACTCGAAGTTGCCCCAGAATGGCGATCGCGAATCGAGATTCGCGATGACGACTGCGGGGCCTTCCAGGTTCACCTGGTGAACTCACCGATTCTCGATGCTTCGGGCAAGAGCGCTGGCGACGTGCTGCAAGTGCCTTACACAGTGTCGGTGCTCTCGAAAGCAGGCGACGTGCTCGGTACCACCACGGGCACCTATGCCTTTCACAACAACTACCGCTCCATCGAGTTGAAACTCGAACCGTCGGGCAATCGACTCAAAGTCAACGAGAGGCGCAGAGCGGAGGTCACCACCCCTGGAGCCGAGATCCCCGATGGCGTCGAGTGTGAATGGAACGACAGCACCAACCCCATCATCAAATTCATCCCCGAGAGCGAAAATAGATGTGTCGGGTGGTTGAGCACCGAGGTCGACGATGGAGCATACGCCTACAAGGATCTGGCCGCCGCTGGCGAAAAGCGCGGCGAAGTCTACCTCCAACTCGTCACCTCGAGTGATTTCCAGATGCTCGGCATCGTCGAGCTGAAATTCAAGGTTTCGATGTAACGCGTTGAGAATCGACTGGGATGCCAATACCTTCCAAACGCTGACGGAATTCGCGAACTCTTTGATGAACAAGCAACAGCCTGCCACGAAGCCGCTCGCGATTCTTGATTCCTGACCGGGATGGGATCTGTTTCTACAGGAGGACGGCCATGGGCGAAATGCGCAGATTGAGAAACGGCAATTTTCATCTGGACAACGAGGACCCGGATGGTTGTGCCTGGGTCATTCTCGTGGGGGTTTCGCTCGCCGTCGCCGTCGCGCTGCACATCCTGTTCAAGCCGCATCTGGCGATCACGATCGCGGCCTTTCTCGGCGTATTGATCGCGGCATACATTTTCCTGGGCAAGCTTCCACCCATGGTGCGGTTCTGGGTCATGGCCGTGCTGATCGGCGTACCGGCGGGCTATGCAGGTTGGGGACTCTCGGATGGCGACTGGATCTGGACCATCTTCGCGGCGGTGGTCGTTGGCGGCGTCGCGGGATCGAATTTCCTCTCGATGGGCGAGGAAAATTACGCGCCGCCGCTGACCCAAGAAGGCTTCGAAGAAGCCCAGCGAATCCACGCACAAGAACTCGCCGAAGAAGCCGCCAGAAAATCAGGAAAAAGCTGAAGCTCAGGCTTCCGGTGAGGGGTCGGGCAGTCTCGCGATCCGAAAACCAGCGTAGGATACGATCACCACCACCACCGGCGTGATCAGGTTCACGAACGCGTAGGGGAAGTAGTCGGCCGCAGACACCATCAGCGTCGTCGACATGAACGCGCCACAGGTATTCCAGGGCACCAGGGGCGAGCTCAATGTGCCGCCCGATTCCAGCGCCCTCGAGAGATTCACGGGAGCCAGCCCCCGCTCCTCGAAGGTTTCGCGATACATCCTCCCGGGCACGACGATGGACATGTACTGGTCGGGGGCGATGATGTTCGTGCCGATGCACGAACCCAATGTCGCCAACACCAGCGAACCGGTCGAGTGGGCCTTGCTCAGGATCGCACCGGCCAGTCTCCGCAGGAGTCCGGTGCGCTCCATGATGCCGCCGAAGGTCAGCGCGCACAGCACCAGCGCCACCGTTTCCATCATGCTCACCAGGCCGCCGCGCGTGAGCAGTTTGTCGACCCGCAAATTTCCTGTATTCGACTGGTACCCGGAGTGAGCTGCTTCCATGACCAGCTGCAAGCTGGAGCCCTGGACCCAGAGCGCCATCAAACCGCCGAGCAACGCCCCGCCGACCAGCGCCGGCAGCGCCGGGATCCGAAACGCCACCGCCAGAATGATCAGCAACGGCGGCAGCAGCAGAATCGGACTCAGATTGAAGTGCTCGCCCAGCGCCGACCGGATCACCTCGACCTGCGAGCCCTCGATGGAACCGGTGTGTGCGGAGAAGCCGAGAATCCCATACAACACGAGCGCCAGGACGTACGCGGGGGCCGCCGTGTAGACCATGTATTGGACGTGATCGAACAGTTCGGCCCCTGCAACCGCGGGCGAGAGGTTGGTCGAGTCGGAGAGCGGCGACATCTTGTCTCCGAAGTAGGCGCCAGAAATGATCGCCCCCGCGGTCATCGGCAGAGAAACGCCCAGGCCTTCGCCGATACCGATCAACGCCACGCCGACCGTGCCGGCGGTGGTCCACGAGCTTCCGGTCGCGATCGAGACCACCGAGCAAACCAGGCAGGCCGCGAGCAGGAAGTAGCTCGGGCTCAACAACCGCAGGCCGTAATCGATCAACGCCGGCACGATGCCGCCGGCGATCCAGGTGCCGATCAGGATCCCGACCACCATCAGGATCAGGATCGCCTTCAGCGCCACCGCGATGCCGTCGACGACCCCGTTCTCGATTTCGTGCCAGGGGTGCCCGAGGCGCAAACCCACCAGGGCGGCGACGATGCTTGCCAGAATCAGGGGAATATGGACGGGGCCGTGGAAGATGCTGATCTGAACCACCAGGAACAGGACCAGGGCGGCGACTGGAAACAGCGCCTGCCAGAGTGCGGGCGTTTTCACGGTGGTTCCTTGCACAGGCGATCCCCCGGCGCGTGGTTCAGCTTGGACTGGCTTCTCACCATCGACCACGCTCGTCTGCGCGGAAGAGCGCAGACTGTAGACCGCCGGTCGCAAAAAATACAGGTTTGATTGCGGCCCTTCTAGATCAGCTGCGTTTTCCGCAGCCTACAGCGAGCCGCATCCCCGAAGTAGCGCTGGAGATTGGGGAAAGACCCCACGCACGCCTTTCTTTGCGTTTGGGCGCGGGCGCCTACTCCAATCCCAGCTCTGCCAACTTCTCCTTGGTCGGGACGCCGTTCTCGTCCCATCCTCGGATCTTGTAGAACTCGGGCAGCATTTCGTGCAGCCGGTTGACGTGCCCTTTCGCAGGGCCGTCGGGCAGCGGTTCGTTGAGCATACGCGGCGGGAGCGTATCTTCAGTCGAGCCGGCTTTGAGCAGGAACATCCGCTCGAGGTTGTAGACCCGTTCCGCAGCGGTCAGGACTTCTTCGGGAGTGGCGTCGACGCCAGTCGTAAACTTCATCAGCTGCGACAGACGGGTCGGCAAGATCATGCGCTCTTTGCTGAAGACATACCGCAACGCCAGAAACACGCACAAACCAGATGAATCGATCAACGCAAAGGCGTCCTGGAAGCGCGCGACCAATTCCCCCTTTCCCTTGGTCGTCATCAAGTCTTCCTTCACGGGTACACCGAAGAGTTCCTCGTAGACCACGTCGCCTTCCATGTGGGATGCGCCCTTGTTGGAGGTGGCATAGAGCAGACCCATCCCCTGCGCACCGCGCGGGTCATAGCCGGGGAATTCCTGCTTGCGGGTGGTCACCGCGACCTCGGGATGGCCGTATTTTTCCGCCAGGCGGTAGCTACCCTCCGCGAGTTCGTTCCCGAATCCCTCGCGGTAAGCCATCTTCTGCACCATCTCGATCATGGTGTCTGCGTCACCGAAGCGCAGAGGCTGCCCGATATCTGCTTCAGGGATATATCCCTTCTCGTACATTTCCATCGCGGCGGCGATCGTCATCCCTGTAGAGATCGTGTCCATCCCCAATTCGTTACACCAATAATTGGCTTTGGTGACGGCGGCGAGATCGTCCACACCGCAGCCGCTGCCAAATGCAGAGATGGTCTCGTATTCGGGGCCCTCGCCCTTGCCCGCATACTTGCCTTCGGGAACTTCCGACAGGCGACCACACGCAATCGGACAGCGGTAGCAGGGCTTCGGCTTGATCAGATATTTTTCGGTCAGCGTCGGTCCGTCGATCGAATCGACGCCTTCAAAGGTACCGGCCTGCCAGTTTTTCGTCGGTAGGATGCCGAACTCATTCGTCACCTGTGGCACGTAGGCGGTGCCGTACTCGCGCAGGGATGAGCCCGCCAGCATGTCCGCGCCGACTTCCTTGGCGATCGTCACGCTGAGTTCCCGCATCGCTTCGTCGTCAGCGAATTCCGGATTCTTGCGCCCGTCGACGACGACGCCCTTCAGGTTCTTGCTGCCCATGACAGCCCCAACGCCGGATCGCCCTGCGGCGCGGTCCTTATCGTTCATGATGGCCGCCATCAGGACGAGATTTTCGCCCGCGGGACCGATGCAAGCGGCTTTCGCGTTCCGATCGGTTTCCGCCAGCAGGGCGTCCGTCGTGGCGGGAACATCCCGCCCCCAGAGATGCGCCGCCGAGCGGATTTCCACTTCGTCTTCATCCACCCACAGGTAGACGGGCTCCGCCGCCCTGCCCTCGAAGATGAAGAGGTCGAAGCCGGTGCGCTTCATCCACGTCGGGAAATGGCCGCCCGCGTTGGAGTGGGCGAGCGCGCCGGTCAAGGGAGACTTCGTCACGACCATGTAGCGGTTGCCGGTCGGGGCCGTGGTCCCGGTCAGCGGGCCGGTCGCAAAGATGAGTTTGTTTTCAGGTGAGAGCGGGTCGACGCCCGGATCGACTTCGTCATACAGGTATCGGATCGCGACGCCGCGTCCACCGATGAAGTCTTTCGAAACTTGCGGGTCGATCTCCTCGACCGAAGTCCGTTGGTTGGTCAGATCGACCCGAAGAAGCCTACCGTGCCATCCGTACATTCCATTCTCCTTGAAATCACAGCTGGAATACGAGGTCTTCCGGCTTTGGGTACCGACGGCAGAAGTTGTCGAATCCCCCGGGCCTCATCCTCCGCCAATTGCCGAAAACGCTGCAACCCGGTCTCCTTCGGAGACGGTCGTATCGAGCGGAACGGTCAGGCCATTGACTGCGATCACAGTGCTGCCATCCAGCGGGATGCCGAACGGCGTAAGCACATCTGCCACGCTGCTACCGGGGAGCACATCCACGGTTGCCGTGTTGCCCTGCGTCCCGTCCGGCAGATGGTCGCGATAGGTGGCGATCAGTTTGACATGTATCTTCATGGCGCGAATTTAGCACAGCCGATTGCCCGTCATGGGACAGCCGACTGCGCGAGCCATCTCCCGAAGTTCGGCTTTACCTGTCGTCGACTTCATCCGATGATCGAGAGACCGCTTCGTTCGGCTCGCGATGACGCTACGATTCCGGGGCGGAAGATCCGCGACCCGGCGCGTGCGCCCTGGGGTTCGCGCACGGGCCTTGCAGCCGGGTTCGCCGCCCGAAAGGGCTTTGAGGAAACGATGGACTGGCAGGAGCACTACGCAACAAAACGCATGACTGCGGCGGACGCGGTCTCTCGCGTTCCCCGCGGCAAGAACATCTTCATCGGATCCGGAGCGGCAGAGCCCGTGAAGCTCGTCGAGGAACTGGTCGCACAATCCCTCCGGTTCGCCGACAACACCATCGTCCACATCATGACGCTCGGGCCCGCCCCCTACGTCGATCCCGAGCACGTGGACCGCTTCCGCCACAACGCATTCTTCATCGGGCCCAACGTCCGCGAGGCGGTCCACGAAGGCCGCGCAGACTACACCCCGATCTTCCTGTCGCAGATCCCGTCGATGATCCGATCTCGCCGCGTACCCGTCGACGTGGCCTTCATCCAGACCTCGCCGCCCGACTCCTTCGGCTTCGTCAACCTGGGCGTGTCGGTCGATGTGGTTCTCTCGGCCGTCGAGTCCGCGGATCTCGTGATCGCGGAGATCAACCCGGAAATGCCGGTGATCCACGGAGCCGGCTTCGTGCCGATGGATCAAATCGACGGCTGGGTGCTGGGCGAGAACACCCTCCCCGATCTGCCGCGCGAGCCGCTCGACGAAATCTCCCTCGAAATCGGGCGTAACGTCGCCTCGCTGGTGGACGATGGCTCCACGCTCCAGGTGGGCATCGGGCAGATCCCCGACGCCAGCCTGAAGGCGCTCGAACACAAGAAGGACCTCGGCGTCTGGTCGGAAATGTTCTCGGACGGCGTCATCGACCTGATCGAGAACGGAAACATCACGGGGCGCTACAAGACCATCCATCCCAACAAGGTCTCGGCCTCGTTCGCCTTCGGCACCAACCACTTGTACGAGTTCGTCGATCGCAACCCGACCTTCACCTTCCATCCCTCGGACTTCATCAACGATCCGACTCGTGTGGCCCGGCAGCACAAGATGGTGGCCATCAACGGCGCGCTGCAGATCGACCTCACCGGGCAGGTGTGCGCCGACTCGATCGGCACGAAGTTCTACTCGGGCATCGGCGGCCAGGTGGACTTCATCCGCGGCGCCTCGATGTCGCCCGGGGGCAAGCCCATCCTCGCGCTGCCCTCCACCGCAAAGGACGGACAGGTGAGCCGGATCGTCGCCAGTCTGGATCCGGGAGCCGGCGTGGTGACCTCCAGAGGCGACGTGCAATACGTGGTGACCGAGTACGGCGTGGCCGACCTCCAGGGGCGCTCGATTCGAGACCGGGCCATGGCGCTGCTCTCGATCGCCCATCCCAGCTACCGGGCAGAGCTGCTGGACGCGGGCAAAGAGCGGCACTACGTCTTCATGGATCAGATCACGTCGGAACTCGGCTACCCGAGGAAGTACGAGAAGAAGATCGAGATCGAGGGATTACCGCCCGTGCTGATGCGCCCCATCCGCGTGACGGACGAGGCGAAGATGAGTCGCCTGTTCTACAGCCTCTCGGACGCCACCGTCTACCGGCGCTGGCACCACGGCCTCAAGCAGCTGTCGCACCGGGACATCTTGCGCTTGCTGGAGGTGGACTACACCAAGAACATGGCCGTGGTGATCGAGGCCGAACTCGACGACGAGGAATCGAAGATCATCGGGGTGGGTCGATACCACACGGATCCCGCCACCAACTACGCGGAGACGGCCTTCGTGATCCTCGACGATTGGCAGGGACACAGCCTGGGAACCATCCTGCTGGATCATCTCATCGAGATCGCCCGCGAGAACGGTATCGCCGGATTCACCGCCGATGTTCTCGCGGAAAATCGGGCCATGCGGCACGTATTCCACAAGTCGGGCCTCGAGATCCAGAGCCAACTCAACGGCGGTGTCTACAGCCTGGTCATGGACCTGTCGCCGGCGAAGCAGAAGAGCCGGTCGCCGCGCAAGAAGAAGACCGAAAAACGCAAGCGCTAAATCGGGCCCGACATGGATCAGGCCGCAGACACCACCCTCCATGATGTTTATAATCGGGGGGCGATACCCGAATCAGAACTCTCCGCTGCTGCCGCTCGGGTGGACGATCGAACCAACCAACGGGAGAGCATCATGCCTAACACCACACTATGCATTGACGGATTTGGAACACGTCGCTCACCGTTCTTCGAGTGCTATGCGACGTCGGAATCCGAGTTTGGCGTCGGAAACGGCCGCCTTTTTCCGTGGCGGATCGGCGACAGTGCTACCGCCGACTATTGGACTTTGCGCCGCAAGGCGGCGCAGTTCGATGTCCCCGAGATGCCGCTGGAGGTCACCGGCCCGGACGCCGTGAACCTGCTCGACAAGGTCTTCGCGCGCGACATGCGCAAGCTTCGCGCGGGGCGTGCGGTCTATTCCATCGCCTGCAACACC
>JAHEEJ010000168.1 GCA_024640705.1 Deltaproteobacteria bacterium | reverse complement strand
CGTCGAAAACACCGCATGTTGGAGGTCTTCCGAGAACGCAACCGCCACGAGTGCTCCGTAGGGCTGCCCCCCGCCCTGTACGCAGAGCACCGCATAGGGCTGCCCACCGATTAATTGGCGGATACGCTCTCGTACCGCCGGATCCGATGATGGAACCGGACCGTGCGCGATGTCGTCTTCGTCGAAGAGAGGTTCGTCTGATTGGCTCATCAATTCTGGGTTCAATCGAATTCAGTTGCGATTTCAAGGATAAGGATCGACGCTGAATCATAACATTTCTCGTAGTGCGACCCTCGATGGGGTCTGGATCTTCCAATCGGCTGAGCAGTAGCACCGGCCTCTTCGCCGGAGGTCTCGGACCACCTGCTCTGTCAGTCCACGCATTCCTCCGCTTCCACCACTCGCAGCGCGGCCAATACCGCCCGGCGAAATCTAATCCCGCGAGCGCTACGCTCCGCGCTGGTGACGGATCTCTCGCAGAGCCTCGACGAATACCGCCGCAGTGTGGATCGCTTCCGCTGGGACGTGCCCGAGGTGTTCAACTTCGGCCGCGACGTGGTCGACCGACTGGCCGTCGATCCGGATCGCCCCGCGCTGTTCTGGCGCAGCGCGAGCGGCGGTGAACGCCGGCTGAGCTTTGCCGACATCGCGCGCGAGTCGAACCGCTTCGCGCAGCTGCTGCGCTCGCTCGACGTCCAGCCCGGCCAACCGGTGATCATCATGCTGCCGCGGATTCCCGAGTGGCACATCGCCGTGGTCGGCGCGTTGAAGGCCGGCGCGATCGCGATTCCGAGTTCGACGATCCTGCGCTCGAAGGACATCGCCTATCGCGCGCAACACAGCGGGGCCGTGGCAATCGTTTCGATCGACGCGCAGACGCACGCCGTCGATGCCGTGCGCGACGAGATGCCGAGCGTGAAGCACACCCTGGTCTGCACGGGGAACGGCGACGCGGCGCCGAGAGACGCGCGCTGGCTCGATCTGCGAGCGTCGCTCGAAGCCGCCTCCGACGACGCTTCTGCGGGTCATCCGACGCGCGCCTCGGATCCGGCGCTCGTCTACTACACCTCGGGAACCACCGGACCGCCGAAGGCCGTGCTCCACAACCACGGCTACACGTGCGCACAGCGCTACACCGCGCAGCTCTGGCACGGGGTGCGCGACGGCGACCGGCTCTGGACCACGAGCGACACGGGCTGGGCCAAGGCCGCCTACGGGGTGATCTTCGGACCCTGGTCGGCGGGTGCCGAGGTCTTCCTCTACGACGGCCGCTTCGAGGCGGCCCGCGAACTCGAGCTGCTCGCGGAGGTCGCGCCGCAGGTCTTCTGCGCGCCGCCGACCGAGTTCCGGATGCTGGTGAAGCAGGATCTGTCGCAACTGCGGCTGCCCGAGCTGCGCGAATGCGTCTCGGCCGGAGAACCGCTCAACCCCGAAGTGATCCGCAGCTGGCGCGACGCCACCGGGCTGACGATCCGCGACGGCTACGGCCAGACGGAGACGATCCTGCTGGTGGGGAACTTCCCGGGCACCCCCGTCCGGCCGGGCTCGATGGGACTGCCGATGCCGGGGCACCGCGTCGAGGTGATCGACGACGACGGCCGCGTGCTCCCGCCCGGTGAAGTCGGCGACATCGCGCTGCACGGAAACCCGCCGAGCTTGTTCGTCGAGTACTGGAAGGACGCAGCGGCCACCCGCGCGTGCCGGCGCGGCGACTGGTACATCACCGGCGACCGCGCCTACCGCGACGACGACGGCTACTTCTGGTTCGTCGCGCGCGCCGACGACCTGATCATCTCGGCCGGCTACCGGATCGGCCCATTCGAGGTGGAGAGCGCGCTGGTCGAACACCCCGACGTGGTCGAGGCCGCGGCGGTGGCTGCGCCGGACGCCGACCGCGGATCGATCGTGAAAGCCTACGTGGTCGTCCGCGACGGCGTCGCTGCGGGCCCCGAGCTCGCGGCCCGGCTCCAGCAACACGTGAAGGACACGACGGCGCCCTACAAGTATCCGCGCGTGATCGAATTCCTCGACGCGCTGCCCAAGACCGTGAGCGGCAAGATCCGGCGCGTCGAGCTGCGGCGGCGCGCGGAGACCGAGAGCCGCTAACCGCGCGGCGGTCGGGTGCGCTGCGATTTCAGGCGGGTATGCTCGGTTCAGCAAGCGGGCTCGGATCGCACGCGACTTCCGACCCGCCGGAGGCGCGCCAATCGTGGCTGCCACGCCAGTCAAGCCGACCGCGGACAACACCGACTGCCCCCGAACCATTTCGGGGCGTCCGGTCAAGGCGGTCTACGGACCCGACGACCTCGCGGACTTCGACCCCGCTAGCGCACTCGGCGAGCCCGGCGAGTTCCCGTTCACCCGCGGCCCGCACCGCGAGATGTACCGCAAGCAACTCTGGACGATGCGCCAGTTCGCGGGTTTCGGAACGCCCGCGCAGACCAACGAGCGCTTCCACTACCTGCTCGCGCAGGGCCAGATGGGCTTGAGCACCGCCTTCGACCTGCCCACGCTGATGGGGCGGGACAGCGACGACCCGCTCTCGCGCGGAGAGGTCGGTCGCTGCGGGGTGGCGGTCGACACCCTCGCCGACTTCGAACGGCTCTACCGCGGCGTCGATCTCGGAGCCATCAGCATCTCGATGACCATCAACGCGCCGGCCGCCGTGCTGCTCGCGTTCTACGTGGCACTCGCGGACAAGACGGGCGTGCCGCGGGATCGGCTGCGCGGGACCTGTCAGAACGACATCCTCAAGGAGTTCCACGCCCAGAACGAATTCGTGTTTCCGCCGCGTCCGTCGCTCAAGCTCGTCGTCGACACGATCGAGTTCGCAACCAAAGAGCTGCCGCAATACAACCCGGTCAGCATCAGCGGCTACCACATTCGAGAAGCCGGTTCGACCGCCGGGCAGGAACTCGCCTTCACGCTCGCCGACGGGATGGCCTACGTCGAGGCCGCGATCGAAGCGGGCAGCCTGGTCGACGATTTTGCGCCGCGGCTGTCGTTCTTCTTCAACTGCCACAACGACTTTCTCGAAGAGATCGCCAAGTACCGCGCCGCGCGCCGGATCTGGGCCAAACTCATGCGCGACAAGTTCGGCGCAAAGGATGCGCGCAGCCAGTGGCTTCGCTTTCACGCGCAAACTGCCGGCTGCACACTGTGGGGCACGCAGCCGATGCTCAACGTCGTGCGCGTCGCCTACCAGGCGCTCGCCGCGGTGCTCGGCGGCTGCCAGTCGCTCCACACCAACAGCATGGACGAAACCCTCGCGCTGCCCACCGCCGAGGCCGCCACCCTCGCACTGCGCACCCAACAGGTTCTCGCGCACGAGACCGGCGTGACCCACACCGTCGATCCGCTCGGAGGCAGCTACGCGATCGAAACGCTGACCAATGAGCTCGAGGCCGAGGCCTGGGACTACTTCGAGCGCATCGAGCAGGTCGGCGGCGTGCTCGCTGCGACCGAGTCGGGCTTCTTCCGCCACGAGATCGCCGAGGCGGCGTTCCGCTACAGCCAGGAGATGGATCGCAACGAACACATCGTCGTGGGCGTGAACGCCTACCAGGAGCAGGCGGGAACCCCGATCGAGACGCTCAAGATCGATCCGTCCGTCGAGACCGAACAGATCCGGTCGCTCGAGCGGGTGCGCGAGGTGCGCGACGCGGCCGGCGTCCGCGCGGCGCTCGAAGCGCTGCGGCGCACGGCCGCCGCTGGCGACAATGTCATGCCCGCGCTGATCGACGCCGCCAAGGCACACTGCAGTGTCGGTGAGACGGTCGCTGCGCTCGCCGACGTCTACGGCCGCTTCGATGGAGGTGTCGCCTGGTGAACCCGCAACCCCCGCGCATCCTGCTGGCCAAGGTCGGCCTCGACGGTCACGACCGCGGCATCAAGGTCGTCGCACGCGCGCTGCGCGACGCCGGCATGGAAGTGATCTACACCGGCCTCTGGCAGACTCCGGAATCCGTCGTTCGCGCGGCGCGCGATGAAGACGCGGACGTCGTCGGCGTCAGCATGCTCAGCGCCGCCCACATGACGCTGGTGGTGCCGATGCTCGAGGGGCTGCGCGAGGACGGGGGCGCGCCGATCCCGCTGGTCGTCGGCGGCATTCTTCCCGAAGAAGACGCGAAGTACCTGCTCGAGCAGGGCGTCGCCGCGGTGTTTCCGCCCGAATCGCTGCTGGCCAGCACGACGGCCGAAGTCTTGAAGATCGCACGAGCGCATCGGGAGCGCGCAGCCAAAAGCGCGCGCGGCGAAACGCGCGATTGGCGCAGCGATCTATCGCAGGAACTCTCCGCCGCCGAGCGCAGCGAACCGGAAGCGGCCGCGTCGCACCACCGGGCACTCTGGGTGGGTGTGACCGGCGCGCCGGGTGTCGGCAAGAGCACGCTGATCAACCGACTGGCCGCCGAGCTGCGCGCGCGAAAGCTGCGGGTCGGCGTGCTCGCCGTAGACCCGTCGAGCCCCGTCACGGGCGGAGCCCTGCTCGGCGATCGCGCGCGCATGCGCGAGAGCGCACAGGATCCCGACCTGTTCGTGCGCTCGGTGGCCACCCGGGATCAGCCGGGCGTGCTGTCCAAAGCCGTTCCCGCGATGCTCCGCTGCCTCGACGAGCGAGCGTTCGACGTCGAGATCGTCGAAACCGTCGGCGCGGGTCAGGCGGATTACGAAATCTGCCGACTGACCGACGTGAGCCTGTTGCTGCTGATGCCCGGCGCCGGTGACGAGCTCCAGGTGGAGAAGGCCGGCGTGATCGAACTCGCGGACATCGTCGTGATCAACAAAGCGGATCGCCCCGATGCGGACACCCTGTTCGCCCAGTGTCGCGAGGCCCTCGGCCCGGACCGCGACATCGTCAAGGTCGCCGCGATCCGCAACGAGAGCGTCGCCGAACTGACCGAACTGATCCTCGCCAGGCGAGCGCAACCGAGTTAACCGAACTCGAATTCGTCGCCGCTGCGGCGGCGAGCTGCGCACCTCGAGCACGACGCTCGAGCATCCGGTGTATACTCGACCGGTTCAGAATCGATGCGTCCGCATCGCAAGCGGCCGGGAAATCGAACCCCGACCCCTGGGCGCCGGGGACCACAGCGCTCCCGGCACGCGAGTGACGCAATTCGAATCCACTCAACGATTCAACGGATCGCCGTTGCGTGGAGAGAGTTGATGGCGAACGAAGAGAACGACCCGGCGAAGCGCGCCGTGCTGATGGCACAGGTCGCGGCGCCGGGTGAAACCTCGCTCGACGAAGTCGCCGGGCGCGTCGCCCGCGCGGTGGCCGAAGCCGAGCCCGCGCACGCGCGAGCCGAGTGGGCAGAGCGCTTCTCTGCGGCGATCGCGGAGCAGGCGTTTCTTCCGAGTGTTCCCACGTTGGCCAACGCGGGGCGCGGCGGGCAACTCGCGGCGTGCTTCGCGCTCGAACTCGCCGACTCGCTCGATTCGATCTACGACGCGCTCCACCGCGCTGCGCGCATTCAGCAGGGTTCCGGCGGCGTCGGCATCGAATTTTCCGCGCTGCGTCCGAGCGGCGCACCGATCGGGCGCGCGGGTGGACACACGCCGGGGCCGGTCGCATTCGCAGAACTCTTCGCCCGCTCCGCTCACGTGATGGGGATGGCCGGACGCCGTGCGGGCGCACACCTCGCCATCCTCCGCGACGACCATCCCGACGTCGTCGAATTCGTTCGCGCAAAGCGCGAGGCGCCGGACCGCTTCCCCCAGTTGGGCCTGGCGGTCAGCATCAGCGACGCCCTCTTGAACGCCGCCGAGAACAATGCGCCGTGGACGCTGCGCCACGCGTCCGGAGCGGCGGACCGGATTGCCGCCAGCGATCTGCTGCGCGAAATCGCCGAGAGCATCCTCGAGACGGGCGATCCCACCCTGCTCTTTCGCGATCGAATCGAAGCCGACAACCCCACGCCCGCGTTGGGCGCGCTTCGCGCGACCAATCCATGCGGAGAACAACCCCTGCTTTCGGGCGAGAGCTGCGTGCTGGGATCGATCCGGCTTCCGAGCTTCACGGCACGGGACGGAACGCTCGACGAGCCGCACCTGTGTCGAACCGTGCGCACCGCCGTGCGCTTTCTCGACGACGCCCTCGAAGTGAACGCCTGGCCGGACGACGAGATCGCCTTCGCATCGCGACGAACGCGCAAGCTGGGCCTCGGCGTCATGGGCCTCGCCGACGTCCTGTTGCAGAGCGGCCTGCCATACGACCAGCCGGAAGCGAGAAAACTCGCCAGCCGCGTGCTCGGCCTCATCGCGCGTGAAGCCGATGCGGCAACGGCCGCGCTCGCCGAAGCGCGCGGCCACTTTCCCGCCTGCGAGCGCGGGCCGCTGCGGCGCAACGCCACGACGCGCGCGCTCGCGCCGACCGGAACGCTCTGCCTGCTGGCGGGTTGTTCGCCGGGAATCGAGCCCTTCCTCGCACCGCGCGTCACGCTGACGACCGAGCGGGGCGAACTCGCCTGGACCGATGAACCGCTCCGCGACTGGCTCGCTCGTCGGACCTCCGACCCGAAGCCCGTGCTCGACGGGCTCGCGGCGGGCCGCCCTCACGGCGAACTGCCGGGCCTATCGGCCGCGGACCGGGTGCTCCTGCGGCGGGCCTGGGAGATTCCTGCCGCGGCGCAACTCGCGATGCAGGCCGCCGCGCAGCGGTGCGTGGACGGCGCGGTCTCGAAGACCGTGCAGCTCGACACCGCGAACGCCCCAACGCCGGCTGCGCTCGCGACCTGGATCCAGCGAGCCCGCGATCTCGGTTGCAAGGGCGTTGCGTTCTACTGCCGCGCGGAAACGACCGCCACTGCGCGCATCGATCTGCGAACTGCGTGTCCGAGCTGTGCGGAGAACCGGGGCTAGAACCCTTGCGCGCGATGGGGCGAACCGCGTCAGCGCGCGCCTGCGCCGAGGCGGTCGGCCCCAGTGACACGGCCGCCGACACTGTAGTGAGAAGCAACCAACGGACTTCGCGGTCACTGCCGGCCGCCGCCGCGCGTGACCACCGAGCGTTTCCGGGTGCGAGGATCTCGAATCGGGCGCGGCGAAACGCAACTCCGCCGGGCGGCACGAACGTTGCTACTATCTAGCCCGTGCGGCGCATGCCGCCTCGGAACGACTCCCCGGCGGCCACGGTTGCCGCGAATTCGCTCGTCAAGAGCAAGGAGTCGATTCCATGAAGACCGAACAGCTCATGACCAAGGAAGTGGGCAGTTGCCAACCCGGCGACAGCCTCGGTCATCCCGCTCGCATCATGTGGGAGCGAGACTGCGGTTTCGTCCCCGTCACCGAGAGCCGCGAAGACCGTCGCGTCGTGGGCGTCGTCACGGATCGCGACATCTGCATGGCGACCTACACCAAGGGCCAGTCCCTCGAGCAGATCCGCGTCCGCGACGTGATGTCGACCGGAGTTCGCACGTGCAAGCCATCGGACGATCTCGACACTGCCGAGACTGCACTGCGCGAGGCCCAGGTCCACCGACTCCCGGTGGTCGACGACGCCGATCAACTTCTCGGCGTGATCTCACTTGCCGACATCGCGCGCGAAGCGGCGCGTGAAGTGGGGTTGAAGCGGCAGCTGGTCACCACCGCGGAAGTGGGTGCGACGCTGGCTGGGATCAGCCAACCGCGGACCCTCGAGGCGACGCATT
>JAHEEJ010000167.1 GCA_024640705.1 Deltaproteobacteria bacterium | reverse complement strand
GGTGATCGCGGGAAACGTGCTGGCTTTCGCCGTGTGTCTCCCCTGGGCGCTGCCGCTGCCCGAGGCTACGCCCATCGATTGGGCGGTCGTGCTCTATCTCGCCGTGTTCCAGATCGGAGTCGCCTACCTTTGCCTGTTGCGCGGCATTCGCAAACTCCGGGCACTCGAATTCTCGCTGCTGCTCTCGATCGAACCGGTGGCGAGTGGCGTCTGGGCCTGGCTCGTTCACGGCGAGGTTCCGGGCCCCATGGCCCTGATCGGCTGTGCACTGATCTTTTCCAGCGTGGTGTTGCAAGCGCTGCGCAAAGATTCCGCACCCCCGGTCGTCAGCTAACCGGCCAGGGCGCCAAAAATGACGCGGGGCGCCCGGTCACCGGACGCCCCGCTAGAACTCACACGCTGTGCTCGATTTCAATCCCAGTAAGCGGAACCGGCCGCCTGGATCTTTCCGCCGATCCGGTTGTTGTTGTTCAGCTTCAGGCTCTGCACCCTCCTTCCGAGGTCGCCACTGGCCTCGGCGGCGTCGATGCAATCGATGGCCGATCCGATCTGCCCCACGGTCAAACCCTCGGGAATTTCACAGCCCTTGAGCATGCATTGGCTCTTGACCTTGTCATTGTCGATGTTCGCCATGCCCATGACCTGGACCCTGTTGCAGCTCAGTTCGAATTCGGTTTCCTCTACCATCCCACCCATTTCGCCCACACTGATATACGCATAGGCGTTGTTGCCGTTCTTCTTCTGGTCGACCTTGCCCTGGTTTTTCGAAACATTGACGTTGTCTGGATGCGTCGTTTCGCAGCCGATGTAGAAATCATTATTGATGTCGGTGCAGTAGAATTCGACACCGGCCGAATAGCTGGAACCAGACGCTTCGACCCACGCGTCCGAACCGTCATACCCGGGCGAATCTGGATCGATCGAATAGGCGTAATCGTCAAAGAATTGGGCACTCGCTACACCGGCAATCAGAATCAGGGCTGCCGTCGCCAGGAACGCCGACGCGGCGCTCCAGAGTGAACTGGAATAACGCATGGGACTGACCCCCTCGTTGATGAAGTTGATGAAATGATCTCGATACCCTGTGGCGCAATCCCCTCGGAGTTTCGCCATTGGTACGATTCCGTCTAGCTAATCACGGCCGCTAGAAATACAAGCGGGATCACCGCAATTATTTGGCTGGGTGTGTTTCGAGAAACCGGTTTCGCGTGACCACCAAACCACCCGTGCCGCCGCGAAATCACAATCTTTCGTGGCGACCAGCAGCCGCGATCTGACAGATCGATCGGACGTTCGCAATCTTTCGAATCTCTCCCAGTGCCTCTTGGGGAGTTTTTCCACAGTGAACTCCGTGAGGCCGGTCGTTGTTGTCGAAGCGCTCCCACTCGGCAGTTTCTTCCCGAGATTCACGTCGGCCCGATCGGTGCGGGCCTGGCGGAACCCATCCCTGTCCGTTCGATGAAGGCGCTCGACCTTTCCGTTGGCTTGGGGCGCCCGCGGCTTGATGGAGATGGGCTCCACACCCGGCTCGGCAGTGTGCCGTTGGAAGAGCGCCTGAAACTCGCGGCGCGGTCGGTTCGAATCGCCGTTGCTTGCTGATCTAGCGACTCCCTCCGGCCCGAGAATCGCCCCTGAACGGCTCTCTGCACGCGGATCTCATCCGCTCAAGAAGCGCAGCGGTCGAGTCGATCCGTCGCAGCGATGGAAGGCACTTCGAGCAACCGCTGCACTTCTCCCGCCCACGCCAGATCGGAATATGTTCCGGCATTGGACGGGCTCCGGGGAATCTCCGTCCTCAGCGTGATTGCTTTCCACGCGGGCGTTCCGTTCTTGCGCGGGGGGTTCATCGGAGTCGAGGTCTTCTTCGTGATCAGCGGATTCCTGATCACGAGCCTGATGCTGAGAGAGTATGCGGATACCGGTGACATCTCGCTGAAGCGCTTCTATATGCGGCGGATCTTGCGGCTCTTCCCAGCGCTGGTGCTCTTCCTGGGTGTCTTTCTCGTTGCCTGCACGGTGATGTTCGGCGCTCAACACTTCAGGTTCCATTTGATCGATTCGCTCACGACCCTGCTCTATTTACAGAACTGGGTTCAGGCCTATGCGATCAAGGAACCCGGTTTGCTCGCACACACCTGGTCGCTTTCCATCTAAGAGCAGTTCTACATCGTCTGGCCATTGCTATTACTGGCGCTACTCCGCTGGATGCGCCGATCCTGGCTACTCCCCACGATGTTATTGCTCACCTTCTGTGCGTTCCTGCGAGTGGCCCTGGACGCCAATGAAGTGTCCTGGGTCAAGCTCTATCACGCGACAGATACGCGCTCGAACGGGCTCTTGGTCGGCTGCTGTCTCGGCCTGTTGGTGCAACGCGATTTTCGAATTCCCAGAGCGCTGAAAACACCGTTGATGGTTTGCTCGGTGATTGCCGCGCTTCTCCTGGGCTTCAGCTCCATCGTCGCGCACCATTCGAGCCCCGCGATGTACCAATACGGCTTCTTGCTGATCACGCTGTCGTCCGCCGTGATCATTCTCGACCTGACCAGCTCGTCGAATACCTGGATGGCAAAGCTGTTGGGATTCCCGGGGATCGTCTGGGTTGGAAAGATATCCTACGGCCTCTACATCTGGCATTACCCGATCGTGGTGTTGTTGAGCTGGCGCTGGTTCTGGCCGAGGATTTTCGTTCTGGGCACCAGCATCACTTTTCTGATGGCGAGCCTGTCTTATTACTTCGTCGAGCGACCCTTCCTCAGCATGAAGACGCGCTATCGGGCCTCGAGCCGGTCCGACACGGAACCTCCGTCTCCCCTGGACCGGCCCCTTCCGAGCGAGCCCGATCGGACTGTCGGAGTACGGACCTTGGCTGGATGAGCGCCGCAACGCGCGGGCAAAACGAATCGCGCGCAAGAAATAGCGCCTGACATCCCGAAACATCTCTGGAGCGATTGGTCGGCCGCCAGGGGCTCGAACCCTGGAACATCGGGTTCAAAGAACCGGCTAGCGGCTTACAGAACCTTCTCCGGCTTCTTCGCGCCAGCCGCGAATCGTCGCAACGATTTTCTCATGCGATCGCGCAAAGAGTTCGGTGTCCTCCGTCGCAGGGTCGCGGGGTAGAGGAGAGCAGAATCGAATGCGCACGCGAACGCCGAAGGGGATCGGGAAGAGATTGTGGGCGAGCAAATGCCAGGACCCGTCGATGGCCACGGGGACCACGTCGAGCTTCGGTGTCGCATCGAGTAGCGCCAACGTGCCTGCGCGCCTGAACCGCCCCATGGCGCCGGAACGGGCGCGCGTGCCTTCGGGGAAGATGACCACCGACACGCCCCGCTCCTGGGAGCGTCGCCCCAGCTCCCGGATCACCCGCTCCGCCTGCGCCCGGTCGCCGCGGTCGATGAGACCGTTTCCACCGCGCCGGAGGTTGTAGGAGATGCTCGGGATCCAGCGGGACAGCTCACGCTTCGACACGTACTTCGGGTAGTTGGTGAAGAGCAGCGCACCGAACATCGGGACGTCGAACATGCTCTGGTGATTGGCGATCAGAACGTAGGGCGTGTGGGGGGTTACCGACGCATCGCGCTCGACGATCAACCGCGTCCCGCACAACCGCAATGTCCACACGAGGCACAGCTGCAGCACCCCGGCGACGGCCTCCTGTGGGCGCCTTCCGAACAGACGTGCCAGGCGCTGGAGCGGGTCGAAGATCAGCAGAGTGACGCCGAACGCCAAGAGGAAGGCGGGCGTAAAGAGCCAGTCCAGCAACCGGGTCGGCCGAGCCGGCTCGGGGCCGATGCCTTCGACCGACGGCTTCTGCTCCATGGTTCCTTGTCCTTTCGGGGCCCGAAGCCTTTCTTAGTCCATCCCCCGATTTGGTCCAACCCCAGCTGACGGGAAACACTGAGCGTGCTGACGTATTTCAGGAAGTTGCTCGACATTCTCGTCCTCGCCACGTGGATCGCGCTTCCGTCCTACCTATTGAGCTTCGCAATCCCGTTCATCATCCGCTGGAAGCATCCCGAACTCCGCGGTCCCTTCCGGATCCCGGGAGGGATGCCCGGCTGGTTGCTCGGCCTCAGTTGCTCGACGACACGATATTCTGTCTCTAGGATCGATGCCGAAAAACTTCCTCCCATCGCACAGGTTCGTCCAATAATCGCGTCGCCAATGAGTCCCGCATCGAGTCATTTCAGCTCGCGTTTGAAGCAGACGACGTGCCGAAACTCGCGGGGATCGCCGCTGTGAGCCACCAGCCGAGTCGGGATCGATTGGTTCGATCCGTCAGGCGCGAGGCCTGAAGAATCAGGCTTCCGGCTTCTTCTTGGCGATATCGGTCGCGAGCGCAATCATCGTCGTGAGATCAGCGAGGTTGGCCGGCACCACAAATGTATTGCCTGCTTTTGCAAGATTGCCGAACTCGGCCACATATTGCTCAGCAATGCGCAATTGCATCGCCTCGGATCCACCGTCCGCAGCCATGCTGGCGGCAACTTTGCGTAAGCCTTCAGCGGTCGCGGTGGCTACCGCCAGAATTGCCTCCGCTTCACCGTCCGCTTCGTTGATCTGTTGCGTCTTTTTCGCCTCGGACGCCTTGATGACCCGCTGCTTGTCACCTTCTGCCTGATTGATCTTCGCGTCGCGTTCACCTTCTGATGCCAGAATGACAGCGCGCTTTTCGCGCTCAGCACGCATCTGCTTTTCCATCGCGGTGAGCACATCTTGGGGCGGGTTGATATTCTTGATCTCGTATCGCAGCACCTTGACGCCCCATGGATCCGAAGCCTTGTCCAGTTCTGCGACGACGTTGGAGTTGATCGTGCCTCGTTCCTCGAAGGTCCGATCCAAATCAATCTTGCCGATTTCGCTACGTAACGTTGTTTGCGCAAGCTGTGAAATTGCGAACATGTAATTACCGATGCCGTACGATGCGCGTGCAGGGTCCAGGATCTGCATATAGAGCACGCCGTCCACACCCACCTGAACATTATCGTTGGTAATACAGATCTGCTCTTCGATATCTGTCGCCTGCTCTTTTAGATTGTGCTTGTAAGCGATCCGCTCAATGAATGGAATCAGAATATGGAAACCAGCGTCGAGTGTCCGGCTGAATTTCCCAAGACGCTCGATGACAAAAGCATTCTGCTGCGGCACGACAACAGCAGTCTTGATGAGAATAATGATAGCGACGACGACGACTGCGAGTGCAACAATCAGAGATTCCATTTTGTTGTCCTTGTTATCGCTTATTCGGCCTTAACATGCAGCGTCAAACCGTCTACTTTGACGACCACTGCGCGCCTACCGCCTGCGATCACTGTGTCGCCGACGTTGCGAACCGTCCAATTCGTTCCACGATACTCCGTCCGCGTGTCAGCGCCGGGTGCCAAATCGTCAATGATATTTACCGTATCGCCAGAAATGGTTTCCCGGAAGCCCAATGCTCCACCGCGAATCTTCTCATAAAGGCTCTTCCGAAATACGAAAAAGAAGGTCAGCGAAAGAAGCGCAAAGGCGAGCCACTGCACCCACTCAGGCATTGCTATTCCAAGCCAACTCGCTGCCCCTACAAACGCGGCCGCCAATCCGAGGAACACCAAGTAGAACTGCGCATCGATGGCAAACAGTTCTGCGCCGAGCAAAATGGCGCCAATGATCATCCATCCCCACCAGGTCATCGGACGGGCTCCTCATCCCGCAATCGCTCCCATTAACGGCCAGGTCGCGTTTTAGGGATTCTCCTTCTTCCATCTACCCAATGTCAAGCGTCGCTTCTGGCCGGGCCACCGTGGCCCAAGCTCGTGAAAAGCAGTGCTCTCGCGGGAGAAAGTTTCCGAGAGGGTGACGCAGATGTGGGTCGATTGAGCGGGTTCAGACGATTCGCATTCGGTTGGATGGCGCTGAAGCGTGGCAAGAGCCCCCGCATTGGATTCGAAGTTCCGACGTCCGATCACCAGGGATTCCGTCAAGTAGAGCGTCAGGCGGAGGGGATTGAACGTTTTGGCAGGTAGCGCGTTGGCGCGAGCGGGCAATTTCAGCTGCCACGTTGCGTGGGATCCCGCTGGCCCTGTGCCTGGGAGCGGCATTCGCGAGGAAGCGGCCGGTGTCGGGAGCCTTGGGGGCTGGAAGGATTACACGGTCTGGGTCTTCGCATCAGGGATTTGCTTCAGCGTCTCGAGCCGGCCTTCCAACCGGGCTCCATCAGCTATCACGATCGTCGGCGAACTGACGTCACCCTCGATGAATGCGGTTTCGTGAAGGTAGATCTTTTCGCGCGCAACGATCTGGCCTTTCACCCGGCCTCGGATAATCACGATCTTGCCCACGATGTCAGCCCGAATGTCGGCGTCAGGTCCGATGGTCAAGCTGTGATCGCGAACGTTGATGGTTCCTTCGACATGGCCATCGAGTGCCATATCCTCAGCGCTCAACAGTTCGCCTTTGAACGAGACCGACTGCCCGACCCACGCGATCTTCCGCCGATCTTCCTCCGGACCGCCCCGGGCCGCCGATCCTCTGGTCGGCGCCTGCGGCGCATCTTCATCTTTGGGGGATGCCTGCTGATTCCACATCTTCGACTCCAGATAAGGGAAGGTTCGCACGCCGTATCGGCACTGCGGCTCGGGTTCATTAGCCGAGTGGGCCTTGGCTTGCGCCGGGCGCGACCAGGCTCCGCTCCTGGCTTCGCGGTTGCGGAGGGATGCCGCCCTCGTGCGGGCAGGCGCTAAACTAGCGCGCGAGGTCGAACCGCTGCGCTGACTCACTTGGGAGAGAACCGTGGCTCATCATCTCGTGAACCCCGAACGTGAGTACCGGCAGTTGCAGAAGCGGCTGGACCGAAACGTGGCGGGCGCTCCCGCATCGCCGGTCTTCACCAAGATCTTGAAACTCCTCTTCACCCCGGAGCAGGCGACAGTCGCGCGGCGCCTGCCCACCCGACCCACTCCCCTCGACGCGCTCTCGCGCAAGTTGGACATCCCGCAGGAAGATCTCGCGGACCGGCTCGACGAGATGGCGGGCCGAGGGCTCGTGATCGACCTCATGCACGATGGCAAGCGCTACTTCTCCCTACCTCCGGTCGTGATCGGCCTGTTCGAGTACACCTTCATGCGGACGGGAGAAGACGTCGCGATGAAGGACCTGGCGCTTCTGTTCGAGCAGTACATGAACGAGAACGATCGCTTCGCGCGCGCCGTCTTCGACGGACAGACCCAGATCGGGCGCTCGATGGTTCGCGAAGAAGCCCTTCCCGAAGAGAGCCACACGGAGATCCTCGACTGGGAGCGCGCGAGCCACATCGTCGAATCAGCGGACCTGGTCAGCGTCGGGATCTGCTCGTGTCACCACAAGAAGCAGCACCTCGGCGAGGCGTGCGATCGGCCGCAGAAGGTCTGCCTCTCCTTCGGTCTGGGTGCGGACATGCTGATCCGAAACGGGATGGCCGAGCCCGTGACGACCCGCGAGGGGATGCGGATTCTGGAACAGGCCAAGTCAGCGGGGCTGGCTCAGACGGCCGACAATGTCCAGCGCGACATGAGCTACATGTGCAACTGTTGTGGCTGCTGTTGCGGGATGATGCAGGCGATTCGGACGTTCGACATTCAAAACGCGATCGTCAGCTCCAACTGGATCATGGACGTCGACCGCTCGCAGTGCAACGGCTGCGGCGAGTGCGTCGACGCCTGTCCCGTCCAGGCGATCTCGCTCG
>JAHEEJ010000166.1:4084-7832 GCA_024640705.1 Deltaproteobacteria bacterium | reverse complement strand
GTCGTCCCCACCGACGTTCTGTCCGATTTTGCGCGAGCTGGAGTCAGTTGGTTCGCGTGCTACCAGGAAACCCACAACCGCAAGCTGTTCAAGAGGCTCCGGCCCGGGCAAGCCTACGATGCGCGCCTCGAGAACAAAGAACGAGCCGGTCCGCTGGGGTTGTTGACCGAGGAAGGCCTGCTTTGCGGCATCGGAGAATCTCCTCGAGATATCGCGGATTCCATCGAGGTCATGCGCGCGTTGGAAGTTTCCCAGATGAGGGCCATGAGCTTTGTTCCCCAGGAGGGAACTCCCCTGCAGTCCTGGGGGGAGGCCGATCCTTTGCGGGAAATCCTGATCCTCGCAATTTTGCGCCTGGTCTTTCCGGACCGACTGATCCCGGCGACCTTGGACGTCGAGGGGTTGAGCGGACTGCAATCGAGGCTGAAAGCCGGCGCGAATGTGGTCACGTCTCTGGTGCCACCGGGTTTCGGGCTGGCGGGTGTCGCCCAGAATTCATTGGATATTGCGGACGCCAGGCGAACGATTGACAGCATTGCGCCAGAGCTGGAAAAGCTCGGCCTGCAAGCGGCGTCGCTGAAAGAATATTGGAGCTGGATCGAAGATCGCCGTCGACAGATCGAATCGGGCCTGTCCGGGGAGGGAGCCCCCTGTTAGTCGGCATCGTCGGGGGGAGGCTGCAGGGCGTCGAGGCAGCCTACCTGGCACGTAAAGCAGGCTGGCAAGTCAGGCTGGTCGACAAGAAGCCCGACGTTCCGGCAGCCAGACTGGGCGATGCCTTCGTGCAAGCCGATGTGTCCGTCGAAAGAGATCTCGACGGTCTATTGGGCGACGTCGACCTCGTCATTCCGACCCTCGAAGATGACGATGCCTTGAGAAGTCTGGCGCGATGGAGCCGCATCGCCGGTGTTCCGCTGGCGTTCGACCCGGAAGCCTATGCGATCTCCTCTTCCAAATTGAAATCAGCAAGATTTTTCGACGAGATCGGTTTGCCGGTTCCGACGGCGTGGCCGAAATGCAGGTTCCCCGTGTTGGCCAAGCCCGGCCAGGGCAGCGGCAGTAAAGGAGTGCGCGTTTTCCGGGATGTCGCTTCCTTGAAGCGCGAGTTCTCGGCCGAATTGCCACCTCCCGGCTGGGTTCTGGAAGAGTTTCTCGACGGCAGCGAGCATTCCCTGGAAGTGATCGGGCGGCCCGGAAATTACCGGGTATTGCAGGTGACTGATCTCTATGTGGATGAGAATTACGATTGCAAGCGGGTGATCGCTCCATCCAACTTGCCGTCTGATTGGATCGCAGATTTCGAGGCGTTGACACTGACGATTGCCAAGGCGTTGAATCTGCACGGGATCATGGATGTGGAAGTCGTCTATTCCGGGGGAGAATTGAAGATCCTGGAGATCGATGCGCGCCTCCCCAGCCAAACGCCAACGGCGGTATACTGGTCGACCAGGCAAAATATGGTCGAACTCCTAGGCGGCCTCTACGCCACACCGAAGGGGGATTCCCCGCCGGTCGCGTCCAGCTCGCAAGGAGCCGTCTACGAACATATCCACGTGTCCGGGGATGAGCTGAAGACATGCGGCGAGCGCATCATGGCGGAGGGAGGCCCGCTCGAGCTGGTGGAAGACTTTTTCGGCGCCGATGAGGCGATTACCAATTTTGCGCCGGATCGAGACCCCTGGGTGGCGACGCTGATCTTTCGCGGGGAAGGTAGACACGAGGCTTGCGAAAAGCGAAACCGCAGCATCGCAGACATCGTCAAACGATTGGGCCTGAGAGGTCGTCCGGCTGAAATCAGCTGAGGTCTCGGATACCTCGTATCAATGCATGGCCCGCGAATACGAGTCGCAACTTGCAGCAGATTGGAATTCTTGCATTTTGACCGATCCGAAAACGATCAAAAAACCGGTCAGGCGTTACTATCGAAAACGAGTCGAGATTTTTCGATTGATCGACAAGATCAAACTCTGGCCTTCGCGCCGGGGGCTGTTGCACGGAATCAAGACAATCGAGGTCATGGGAAATCAGGCGAGGATTACGACCCATTGCAACAAGACATTTCTGATTACGAATTCGAGAAACAGCCGAGCCGCGCGCTGGCTTCGAAACAAGTGGTTCAAGGGAGCCTGCGGCGTTTGCCGTGTTCCCGAGTGGAAACTCGCCAAATATTCGACCACTCAATTCAAGCGCCATTACGGCTCTGCGTTATCACATGATCCAAGGGATGACGGATAGGCAGCATCGGGAACCGCCCGGTGTTGCTGAGGGAGATTGTTCATGTCAACACGCAAGGATGTCATCATCGTCGGAGCCGGAGCCATCGGCTGCTCGATCGCCTATCACCTGGGCCGTCGGGGGATCTCGACATGCATTGTCGATCGCGAATCCATCGCGGTCCGTGCATCGGGAAAGGCCTGGGCGGTATTCACCTATGCGCCGGCGATATTCGCCTACGAGACGTGCGTCACGACGCCCTCCGAAGCGCTCGGAAGCGGCCCCCTCGACACCGCGCTGACCGTGCCCGGCGAGAGCGTCGGGCATTGGCTCCAGCTCCACTCCGCGTCCTACGATCGCATGCCGGAGTTCGCGATCGAGCTGCAGGAGCGCGGCGGGATCGACATCGAGTACTGCGAGACGCCCAGCACCAACCTGGTGACCCAGCGGGAATTCGAGGAAGCGGGCGGGCCGCAGGAACTCCTCCGTCCCTTCCAAAGCGTGGGCGGCGTCGAATGTGATTGGATCGACTCCGATGCGCTGCGAGAGCAGTTTCCGTCATTGAACGCGGAATACGTCGGCGGCGTCACCTATCCCGCGGGACAGGTGGAGCCCTACAAGTTCACCCTCGCGTTGGCCCAGGCCGCGGAAAAACTGGACGCCGAATTCGTGCGCGGAGAGGTGGTTGCTTTCGCGACGGAGGGCGACAAGATCACGGGCGTGCAGCTCGCATCGGGAAACGAACTCCACGCCGATGCGGTGGTACTCGCGATGGGTCCGTGGGTGGGGGAGGGGAGTGCGCTGCTCGGCTGCGAGGTGGGCTGCCGCCCCGTCTTCACCGAGTGTCTGCGTGCCAAGATGCCGACCGAGCTGCCGCTCCACACCCTCGGAGCCGGCACTTTCTGGATCCTTCCCAAGAAGAACGGCGAGGTGATCCTCGCCACCTACGGCGCGGCCGATTTCATCGATCGCCCCAATTTCGACGCGAGCCTATCTGAGGAAGTCAAGCTCGAGGTCGTGCAGGGCGTCGCGCACATCTTGCCGGCACTCGAGGACGCCACGATCATCGAACACCGGGGCGATCTGCTCGCCATGGCGCCAACGCCCCCCTACCAGAAACCCGTGATGGGGAGATTTCCGCAATGGCAAAACGGCTACATCGCGTCGCGCTTCGGCGGGGACGGTGTCTGCATGAGCCCCGCGGCCGGTGAACTGATGGCCGAACTCATCGACACGGGAAAGGCACCGCTGCGCGCCCGTCGCATGTTCGACCGGCTCGCCCCCGGCAGCTCGAGCGAGTAGGCGCGAACGTCCGGAAGGACTCGATTCAAAGATCAGCGCTGAACAGCCGCACCCATGCGTGAGCTTTGACCGCTCGATTCTCGCATCTACGGATCAGCTGTGTGTAGCTTGGACCGAGCGAGGCGCCCCATGCCGGCGAACAAGCTGAGGGCATCGGCCTCGGAGCTATCTCCGGCGAACTCGCGGTAGAGGGTGTCGACATTGACGTAGATCCGCTCGGCGTCGATCCAGT
>JAHEEJ010000166.1:0-3984 GCA_024640705.1 Deltaproteobacteria bacterium | reverse complement strand
GAAGTCGAACGACTCGAACAGGGGCAGCGCAAACGGCCCCGCATCCGCCAACAGCGCCAAGCGATCGACGCCGACGGCATTGAGCACCCTGGCCACTGCGCGCCCGCCCCAACCGAGCGCTCCGACGACGCGAGCGGCGCTCAAGAGCGTCCGATTGCGGCTGGCGGGACTCGCCAGCAGATCCTCCACGCACCCGGGCGTGCCGATGATCTCCTCTGCACCGACGACACCGTTTCCGTAGCAGTGGTCGCCATTTCCATGGGTGTTCACGACCGTCCGGATCGCCCTGGCGGCAGGCGCGGCATCTCGCATCGAGGCCAGCATTTCGGCGGTGAGCTTCTTGTCGAACAAGGTGTCGATCAGCAGGCTCTCGTCTCCATCGGTGATGAGCCCGGAGTTGGACCACCCCCACGATCCCGGAAGTTGCGTGTAGGCAAAATTTCCATGACCCAGATCGTGGAGCTCGCGCCGAATCGTTCCCTTCATCCCAGCCATCGTAACAGGACAAGATCCAACGGGCCTGTTGGCCCGGGATGGGGCGCGAGCGCCCCCCGAAACGGCCCGGATTTTTCGAGTGAACGGAACTGTTCGAGGTCGCCCTCGCAAGCGTTTTGCCCAACTCTCTCTTTCTGATGCTGCTGTTGGACGGGCGGGATGTGGCGTGCGCTTGGTGAACCCCGGCTCAGTGGAGGCTGACTTCGATTTGAGGAATCGCCGCAAGCTCCCCACGCCGCTCCATCTCCCGCACGTGCGCTAGCTGGGATGCCATGTCGGTTTCGATCTCGGCGACTATTGCCTGATATTCGGGTTCGTCGTGGAGCGACACGAGATCCGGTTCATACTTCAGGTTATACCACCAATAGCGACGCCAGCCCTCGTCAACGGCCTGCCGAAGCGCCGCCAGTGCCTTCTGCTTCTGGCCCTGCATCGCGAAGATATCCACATCAAACATGGAATAGCCGTTGATGCCAAGCCTCGGCTTGGTTCGGATGTGCTGCAGACTCTTCTCCAACAGCAGATTCGCACGTTCCTTTTCGCCGGTTTTGAACAAAACGGACGCGAGATTGACTGCGTCCACCCAGTTCATCCACCCTACCTCGGGATCGCCGTCACTCAGCAGGTCGGGATTGTTCTTTTCAAACAAGGTGCGGGCTTCGGCGTACCGGCCCAAACTGAGTTCATGATTGCGTAGAAGAAGGAGGGCTTCCGAGTTGCCCGGGAAAACTGCACGCGCTTTGCGGGCCTGCTCCACGGCCGCAGGTTCATCACCCCGGTACAGATGAAGAAACGACATCTCGATCTCGGCCGCTGATCTTTCCGGGCGGAGTGCGATGGATCGCTCGAACCAGTACTCGGCCTTGTCGGGGTCGCCGAGGTCCAGGTATATCGCGCCCAGGGTAGTGGCGAAGAAGGGCTGCTCGGGATCGATCGAAACAGCTCGTCTAAACCAAACGACAGCTTGGTCGAGCTTCCCTGTAACAGACCAATGATGAAAGCCGATCCTCCCATTGATTCCGTCCAGCATCGGGTCAATTTCAATCGATCGCTCGAACCAGGCGAGCGCCTCCTCAAATCGGCCCAGGGATTCAAGGTCAGCAGCCAGATCCGTCAAAATCATGCCCGATAAAGGATCCAGCTCGGCCGCTCTCAAGAACATGGGCAGTGCCTCTTCAGCTCGGCCCGATTTTCGCAGCAGCAACACCCCGTACCAGTGATACGTTGTTGCATAGTTGGGATTCAGCTCCAGGGCGCGTTGGTAGGCTGCCTCGGCGCCCTCGACGTCCCCCCTTACGTCCTTGATTCCTCCGAGAGAGTTGTAAGCCTCCCCCAACCGATCATCCAAGGCGAGTGCTTTTTCCACCGCGACTTGCGCCTTATCAAGCGTCTCTGAGCGCGGCGCGCGCCCCCATTCGGCTTGGTGGACGTAACTGTCTGCCAATCCGACATAGGCCAGCGCATAGTTCGGATCGAGTTCGATGGCTCGTTGGAAATGATCGGTCGATTCCACCACGGCTGCGATTGTCAATTCTGCCATGCGTTTCCGGCCGAGGAGATACGCCTCATAGGCGGCGAGGTTCTCGGTAGGTGCATCAACGATCCTGTCCTGCTCTTCCGGAGACAATTCGGCCTGAAGTGCATCCGCAACGGATTGGGCAATCTCACTCTGGATCGCGAAGATGTTTGCAGCTGTCAGTTCGCGGTCATAGGTCTCCGCCCAGAGATGAGCTTCCGTTTCGCAGTCGTTGAGCTGCACGTTGATTCGGACGCGATCACCGACTCGCTGTACACCGCCTTCCAGAACCGCCGCTACGCCGAGCTTGCTTCCGATCTCCTGAATGCCCAGGTCCGGATCGAGCCGTTCCATGGTGGTGCGGGCGATGACCTTGAGGTCACGGATCTTTGAGATATGGGTCAGGATGTCGTCGTAGATTCCGGCTGTGAACGGTTCAGCAACCGCATCCTGGCTCATGTTGACGAACGGCAGTACCGCCACCGAGCGGGCTGGCGCTGATTCTGTGAGCGGACGGTTCAGTAGCCAGACCGCGGCGGCCACGAGCAGCAGCGCCGCAAGTCCCGATGCAGCGGCCAGGCGCTTTGGGGAGCGCGTGGGCGTCGGAGGAAGCGGCTCTGGGTCCTGATCAACGGAGACATTCGCCACGAACCGAAAGCCGCGCCCATGCTCGGTGCGCAGCATCGTCTGGTGCTCGCCATCGTCCCCCACCGCTTGGCGAGCCTTCAGCACCGCACGGTTGAGCGCCCCCGGCGTGACGCTGACACCTGGCCAGAGCGCGTCGAGCAACTCGTCGGCGGGAACGACGCGCTCGCGGTGCTCGATCAGGTAGACGAGGAGGTCGAACACCTTCGGTTCGATGGGGACTCGCTCTCCGCGCTGCCGGAGAGTCCGCGCTTCCGGCTCCAACGCGAATTCCCCAAAGACGAATCGCATGGCGCAATGACCCCCGAGCGACCCCAGGGGACATGATGCCATAAGGCGGCTTCCAGCCGGTAGCGAAATGGTCATTCAATGGTCACGCCACCATCATGTTTCGCATGCCGTCTGTGGCTAAGGAGGAAGGGCGCTGAAAGCGCATCTGACAGAGATCCAAACCACAAGGGGGACTATGACATGAGCAAAACATCTCTTGCGAAACGACTCTTGCTGGTCACGCTGGCTCTGGCGGGAGTCACGTCTTTCGCGGCACCCGAGGCCCAGGCCATCACTTATGGCGAGCCGGACTGCATCGACAATCTGACCAATACGGGTTGCCTACACCCCAATGCCGTCAGCCTTACCAGCTTCCGAAACGGCATCTCCCAACTTCGATGCTCGGGCAGCCTCCTCGCCGAAAACGCTGACCGCTTCATCATCCTGACCGCAGGCCATTGCGCCAGCGACTATCTCCGCCGGCTCCAGGCACGAGAAGGGCCCGTGGGCGTCTCGTTCGACGCCGAGATCGTCAGGGACCGACCGCAAGCCGGGCCCACCGCCTGGTCGACCGACCAGTTCATTACGCGTGGTAAGCCGGTGCTCCCGGTCGATTTCGGGCCGATTGGCTTACTCAATAACGGTGTTCTCAATTTCGACTACGCGGTCGTCGTCTTCGACAGACCGCGACACCTGCGTTTCACCGGTGGAAGCGCTCCGGAAGGCCACAAATTTGTCGATCTATCCGGGATCTCTCCGGTCACCCTGCCCGAGCAGGACTACCTGTTGGACAAGCTCAGCGGATCTGCCCCGTTGATGGTCACGACGGTCGGTTATGGAGAGGGCGCGTATCTCAACGGACCGGGCGAAGGCGGTAACGCAGGCGGCCCAATTGCGGATTTCGAGAAACTCGGCGTGCGCTGGATGACCGAGCACACGCCGGCCTTCGCCTTCATGGGGCGTGAGGCGAATATGTTCTTCACCTCACAGAATCCGGCACAGGACTACGAAGGCAGCTGTTACGGCGATTCAGGCGGTCCGTTGTTCTACGACGATGG
>JAHEEJ010000165.1 GCA_024640705.1 Deltaproteobacteria bacterium | reverse complement strand
CCGTGTACGGCACTCGACCAGGCCGTGAACCAGATCAGACTCAGGTGCGCTTCGGGGTTTCGCGAGGCCCAGAGCAAGAAGATGCCGAGCGTTGCGTAGATGCCGATGATCATCTGCTCGTACTCGCGCTGGCCGGGCTGCCACGACCAGCCGGACGGCCAGATGATCATCAGCGGATAGATCATCAGGAACGCGATGCCAAAAACGATCAGCGAGATTCGCAGCGCCTTCAGTTCATTGTGCGGCACGGTGTCTCTCCTTCGAGTTCATCTCGTTTCCGGGGAGCCGATCCACCTAGCCCAAATAGAAGGCGTTGAGCTTGTTGCCGTCGAGGTCGCGAAAATACCCGGCATAGAATCCTTTGCCGCGCGGGCCCGGCGCCCCTTCGTCCTTCGCCCCGAGCTCGATGGCCTTCTTGTAGAACGAATCGACCTGGTCGGTAGAGCGCATCGCGAGCGCCACCATCACGCCATTGCCGACGGTCGCCGGCTTTCCGTCGAAGGCCTTCGTCACCGACAGCGCCGGCTTGTCGGGCGAAATCGCCCAGGCGATGAAGTGATCGGTATCCATGAAGCGACTCGCGCCGATCTCCTTGAGCAGCTGGTCGTAGAATTGGGCCGCGCGTTCGAGGTCATTGGTTCCCAGCGTGACGTATCCGATCATGTTCGCACTCCTTTGCGTTGTAAAACGCCTTCGGCGCGTTCTCGATCCATTCCCGAGCAGTCGAGATCATCAACCATCGCCGATGCGAAACTTCCGGCCGATCACTGCAACCGCCAACAGCACCCAGACACGCTACAGAGACGCAAGCAGCCAGCGCAGTTTAGTGGATTTCATACGGTTTGATCCACCGCCGATTGGCTGCAGGCTGTCACCACGCGGCGCGATGATATACTCGGCCGGCCCGCAGACTGAAAATGGAACGTGTATGAAAAATTGGAAATTCGCTGAGCGCGTCGTGAAAGTGGTGGTGGCCCTGCTCTTGCTGGCACCCGTTAGCGCGAGCGCCGTGGGGACAGAGACCTCGAACGGGTGTTTCGGAACCCAGGACGACCCGTGCGTTCGAAGTGGGTCCTGTGCGATTCAGGGGGCGACCTGGACGCAAGATGTGACGATCGACCGATCGGACCGATTCGACACCCAGGGTTGGCCGGGCCTGTGCGACATGGTGCACGTGGGCTTCGTCCAGGGCAATTGCGAGCCCGCCGGCGCCCAGATCGACGTGACCGTCTACCTCTCGCCCCTGAGTTTTGCATGGGTTCCCGAGGTCGTCGGGCCGCTCGCGTGTGCAGCCGAGCCTCAGCCGGTACCCGCATCCGGTGCCATCGGCAA
Organism: Deltaproteobacteria bacterium; assembly: GCA_024640705.1. Lineage (GTDB taxonomy): Bacteria > Myxococcota_A > UBA9160 > UBA9160 > SMWR01 > JACZVU01. Next base: position 6,505 of record JAHEEJ010000165.1, on the reverse strand, counting down.
GCTTCTGCTGGGTGCGCTGCTCGCGCTGGCGGCGCTTCGCCGCATGCGAAGTTCATTCGCCTAACGCCAGTGCGTACGGCAGCTCCAGCGTTTTCCAGGCAAAGCTAAATTTCACCTTTGCGGGCGATGTAAAAGTTGTTGAAGATGTCGCCCTCGACGTGTTTCAGCGTCACATCGCGGAAGCCCGCCTCGGCGAGGAGTTCCCGAGCCTGCCGCTCGCCCCACATCGTCCCCAGGCCCTCACCATCCAGTGCGAGTGAAACGGTCATGCAGTGCATGGTCGAAGTCGTGTAGAGAAAAGGGGCCATCGGATGTTCGAGGTTCTCGTGGACATCACTCGAGGCCTGGACGTCCATCATGAAAAACAGACCCTCGGGCCGCAGGGCGTTTGCGACGTTCTTCAAGACGATTCGCGGATGAGCCTGGTCATGGATCACGTCGAAGGCGAGAATCAGATCGTAGGCACTCGACTCGTTGAGCTTCGAGATATCCTTGTGCTCGAATTCGACGTTGTTCGATCCGAGCGATTTCGCCTTGGTGGTCGCCTCCTCGACGGCAGTCGAGCGAAATTCGCAACCCCTGAATCGACTCGAGGGATACGCGCCAGCCAGCAGATTCAGCGAGTGGCCCTCGCCGCAGCCGATCTCCAGTACGTCGATGCCCTCTGTCAGGCGCTCGGGTAGGCCGGGTACGAGCGGGATCACCTTCGATATCAGTGTTTGCTCGAAGATCTTCTCGTTGAGCTCCGCCCACAAAGCCATGAATTCGGGGAACTGGTCGTAGCAAACTCCGCCGCCCTTGCGAAAACACTCGACGATGTCTTGCTGCACACGGGCCAGCAGGGGCACGGAATGCGCCAGCACCGCCATGTTGTCCGGGCCCGACGCCAGTGTCAGCAAGGCCGCGTGTTCCGGCGGCAAGACGTAAGTGCCACTTTCGGGTGAGTAATCGATGATCCTTCCAGTGACCATCGTGTCGAGCCACTCTCTGACGTATCGCTCGTTCAGTCCCGCGTCGGATGCGATCTTCTCGCTGCTCGCGGGTGCCGACTTCGCCATCGCCTCGAACAGTCCCGTTTCGTAGCCGATGCTGATCATGAGCGAGAGTGCTCCCCCGTTCACGATGTCTGTCATTCGCTCCGCGAAGCGCCCTACCTTCTCCTGGTCGAGTTGCGTCATTCGATCTCTCCGATTGGGGCGCCGAATCGGCCGACCGGCATCGGTTCGGATTCTGTGCTGCTCGAGCCTAAAGCGAATTCAATCGATCTGCGCACAGTCGAAGAAATCCACTTCGCCCGTTTCCAGCGAATATTCAGCACCCACGACGCGCAGTCCCTCGTTTTGAATCAGTTGTTCGAGAATCTCGGAACCGTGTCGCAGATGATCCACCGATACGCCCACGTTGGCCCGGACCGCACGCTCTACGAGTGCATCCAGATCGTGCTTGAGGTCGGATTCGAGCAACCTCTCAACGGAGGGTCGAACGCGGTCGACGATCGAGCGCAGATTCTTCGATTGGTTTTGGGTCGGCTGCTGAAGCTCTTCCAGAGTGGCCATGATGGCGCCGCACTGGGAATGTCCGAGGACCACGACGAGTCGGGTACCGAAGCGCGCCGATGCAAACTCGACGCTGCCGACCTGGGAGGGGGCCACGACGTTGCCCGCAACCCGGATCACGAAGAGATCCCCGAGGCCCTGGTCGAAGACGATCTCTGCGGGAACGCGCGAGTCGGAACAACCGAGAATGATCGCGAGGGGCTCCTGCCCCTTTTCGAGCTCGGCCGGCGGAGAGTGGCCCGGATTCGTATCGCGGATCTGGGTGCCGGAGACGAATCGGCGGTTGCCTTCTCGCAGCTGCTCGAGCGCATCCCGGGCCGACAATATCGGCATTTCGATCTCCCTTTGCCCAATTACCGTGGCGAAAGATTTCGCCGCTGGACGTTAGCAGGGATCGATTGGGCTGGCTGATGGCTCGCCGATTTCTGCTCTGTTAGGCGGAGAAGGCTCGCGAAGGGGTGAGTCCTGAACCCAATGATGCCCGAAATGAGTCGCGTTCGAAGCCGAGCAGCGTGCGCTAGTGTGCCCGTCCCAAAGGGAAGAGGGCCGGAAATGATCGAAATCTTCGTGGACGGCGACGGCTGCCCGGTGAAGGACGAAGTCTACGTGGTCGCAACGCGCTACGGGATTCGGGTGGTGCTCGTCGCCAACTCCCGCATCCATGTACCCGAGGGCTTTGGTATCGAGATGATCGTGGTCGATCAGGGGCCCGATGTGGCCGATGACTGGATCGTCGAAAACGTGCGGGCGAAAGACGTTGTCGTGACGGCCGACACTCCGCTGGCAGCGCGCTGCCTGGAAGCGGGCGCCTACGTACTGGGTACCAATGGCAAGATCTTCAGCGAAGACTCGATCGGCGATCGACTCGCCGCGCGAGATTTGAACGCATACCTGCGCGAAACGGGCGTGATGTCCGGCGGGCCGCCCGCCCTATCCGCAAAGGATCGCTCTCGTTTTCTCTCGAAGCTCGACGAACTCGTCCAGCGAGGCCTGCGGGAAACGGGGCAAAATGCCGGTGGCGAGCGCAAATAAGCCTGCGTTTCGAAATCGCACCGCGCTTCACCCCATCGGGCTCACTTGGCAACGCCCCGCTAGGTCGAATCGCTGCAGATTTTGCCGGGCCGCCGCCTCGGAAAGCTCATCCGACGATGCGCAATGCCAGATACGGGACCAGATTGAAGACCAGGACCGCGATCTTGTACTGCGCGAGATACTGAAAATAGGCGCGCGACAGATCGCCCTCGGAAAGGCCGAACATCCTTGCGTGGATTCGCTTGATTGGCGCGCCGGCAACGCCGAGCACGGCAGTCGAAAAGAGCAGAATGCCCACATTCAAGGCCGTACTCCAACCCAGGACCTCGCGGATTGTTTGGATGGGCTCCATCAGCTTCCTCCTTTACGCGCTCGAGATTTCGGGCGCGCGCACGGTTGGGTCGTCCTACTCGTGCGAAAGCAGGACCCAGGCCCCGACGGCGATGAATCCGAGTCCGGCGACCCAACGAATGACCTTGGGGTTGACGTGCTCCGCGACGAAAGAACCCGCGAGAACACCCAGGGCCGAGGTGAGAACCAGTGCTGCAGCCGACGCCGCGAAGACGGTCCATTTCGGATGCGCTGCATCGGACGCATACAGCAGGGTTGCAAGCTGGGTCTTGTCGCCGAGCTCGGCGATGAAGATCGTGGAAAAAACCGTCGCGAAGAGCTTGAAGTCCATATCGGCCTCATCGAATACAAGCGCGTAGTTGCACCGCCTGCCGTGTGTACGCTCCGCCGCGACGAACAGGCCAACCATTAGCTCTCAGGCAGCGGCGCTTGGCGCAGATTGTACCATGGAGCGGTTGAGCCCGGTGATCGGGAGCCCGCTCGAGTGTCTTTGTTAGGTGGCGCATCTGCTAGGATTTCCGCGATCGTCAGTACGGCCAATGGAGGGAACGATGTCGAAAACGGCGAACTTTGGTGTCTACGCAGCGGCCTTCGAGAAAGCCTTCGAGAGCGATGATTGGTCGTTGGTAGAGCCTTTCTTTACAGAAGACGCGAGCTATCACGTCCATCTCGCCCCGCCAATGGGAGGCTGCTTCGAAGGTCGAGCTGCGATTCTGGCGTACTTCAAGGCGTCCCTGGATCAATTCGACCGTCGCTTCGAGAGCCGCGACCTCGCGCTCCTCGAGGGGCCGAAAGAGGATGGCCAATCGGTGTGGGTCCGCGGCCGCGCGACGTACCGCGCCGCGGGTGTCCCCGATTTCGTGCTCGAACTCGAAGAGACCGCCTACTTCGAGGGGGATCGCATCTGCCGATTGGAGGATCGCTACGAACCCGCGATGGAGCAGCAGATCTCCGCCTACCTGAACGAGCACGGCGCAAAACTGGGAATCTCCGCGGGCGACTAGGCGGTTCACGCGATCTTCCCGACCGCTCGCCATGGATTGCGCTCGAGGGCTGCCGCTTTTCGATCGGGCTCGTCAGTGATGTTTTGTCAGGCGGCCCTCCGATCGAAGCTGTGAAGCACTTCACAGCAGTCGGCGGCCCAATCGAGAAAGCTCGATGGTGTCGTCACGGCTGCGTGAGGTCGGGAGATGAAACGTTCGAGGTCGAGACGGGATAAAGACGCTTGGTGCCCGGTTTGCCGAACGCTCGCTCTGCGGCAGACCAGCATACGGCGGGATTGGAAGTGTCGTGAGTGTGGTTCGCGTATCCCAGATCAAACACTGATGCGATTGATCATCGACCGAGTAGAGATCATCCGGCTCAATGCCGAGGCAGCCAATGCCGAGGGGAGCGTCCCGCCAAAACCAGCTAGGATCGCCAGATGAAGACATCCAATGACTACCCCGAGAAGACCTGCTCGATCGATCGCCTCGTCAGACACCAGAAGCTGGTCGAGGCGGCCCTGGAGGGAAAGAAGACCGAGCAGCGTCGAGATGGCGTCTACGGCTACCCCGGAGAAACCTTCGAACTCGAAGGCGAGACTTTCGAAATCACCAGCCTGACCCACGATCGCCTCGGTGACATGACCGAGGCCAGTGCGCGGGCCGAGGGTTACGCAACCTTGAGCGACTACCGCGACCTCATCCTGCGAATGCACAAGGGTATGGAGTGGGATGTGGAGCACCGCGTGTGGGTCCACCGGTTCCGCCGGATCGAGTGAGCGGGTGGCGCCGGCTCGTCTCTCGTCCGGTTGGGGAGACATCGGGAACCGGTTGGCTCCCGTTGCGCGAACTCACGCCCGATCTGAGCGACGCGCAGAGCGCACTCACTGCAACGCGTTGTTAGGCGTCTAGATCGTCCCGTCTGGGAGCTCAGGCGGCCACTCCAAAGAGCGCCCCCACCCCAGCCGTCAATGCCATTGCCAAGGCGCCCCAGAAGGTGACGCGGGAGGTGGCCAGAATCACGGGTGCGCCGCCCGCGCGCGCGGACAGGGAACCCAACAGCGCCAGAAACAACAGCGAACTGCCCGAGACCGCCCACATCAGCGCGGAAACCGGAAACAAGACGACGACCAGCAGCGGAAGGGCTGCGCCCAGCGCAAACGTGCCGGCGGAAGCCAGCGCGGCTTGAACGGGCCGAGCCGACAGGGACTCGGAGATGCCCAGCTCATCGCGCGCATGTGCACCGAGTGCATCATGCTGCATCAACTGGGTTGCGACGTTGGAGGCGAGTGCCGCGTCCAGCCCGCGCTTGACGTAGATCGCCGTGAGCTCCGCGTGCTCGTGGTCGGGGTCGGCGGCGAGTTCTCTACTCTCCCGGGCGAGGTCGGCGCGTTCGGTGTCAGCCTGCGAACTGACCGAGACATACTCGCCGGCGGCCATCGACATCGCTCCAGCGACGAGACCGGCAACGCCGGCGACCAGGATGCCCTCGGAGTCGGATCCCGCCGCAGCAACGCCAAGGACGAGACTCGCCGTCGAGACGATCCCGTCATTTGCACCAAGCACCGCCGCCCGGAGCCAGCCGACCCGATGTGTTCGATGGGTTTCGGCGTGTCTCATGGGAAGCTCCTCGTGATGGGAGATAGATGGAGACGCCTAACGTCCAGGCGCCGGGTATCAAACAGGGTTAACGGTTGGCTCCGGGCCAGCTGCGCTTTCCGCGCGATTGTACCATTGCTCGATTGGTCTCGGCTGATGGTGTTGGCAGCAGTGCCTTGTTGCCAGGCCCAAGATCGGGATAGAATCCCCCAATGACGCGCGAAATCGAATATGGCGACGCGATGACCACCATGCTGGAGCTGATCTGGGGCGTTGGATTCATGGCGCCCGGTGGCGAAGGCAATATCGCCAATCTCGTCGAGGGGCTGGAGATTCGAGATCGGCGCATTCTCGACATCGGGTGCGGGATTGGTGGGCCCGCGTTCGTCCTGGCCGGAAAGTACGGTGCATCCGTCGTGGGCACTGACATCGAGCCTCAACTCATCGAACAAGCAAGGCTTCGCGCAGAAAAACTGGGGTTGGCTTCAAATTGCGAATTCGCATTGGTGGAGCCCGGCCCGATGACATTCCCCGATGGATCTTTCGACCTCGTTCTCAGCACCGGCGTCATCATGCAGATCGAGAAAAAGAGCGAGATTTTCGAAGAGGCACTACGCGTGCTCAAGCCCGGCGGGACGCTGACCTGCTACGACTGGATGAAGCCCGAGGGTGAATACAGCGAAGACATGCATTATTGGTTCAAAATGGAGCGCCTGACCTACGACATGAAGACATTTCCGGAATACGAGGCGCTGCTTCAAGATGCGGGCTTCACCGACATCGAACTGAGAGATCGCTCCGACTGGTATCGGCAGCAGGTGCAAAAGGAATACGAGCAGATCAGATCCGAGCTCTACCCGCGGATGGTGGAACTGCTGGGAAAACAAGAGGCGGACCACTTCGTAGAAAATTGGCGCGCGATGACGGTCGTTTGCACGAAGGGCGACGTCTACCAGGGTTATTACCGCGCGCGGAAGCCCGGCT